>CALUSD010000059.1 GCA_944323295.1 uncultured Bacteroidales bacterium
ATGGGTATTCGGAAAGATGCCGTTCTTTCCTGTTACGGACCAGAACGGCAATGAATTTTGCGTGGCTCCGGTTCCGTACATCGATACGTCCCAGTCCATCTCTATCGTCTGCCCGGATAAAGACAGGCTCGCTGCCGACATCAGCACGACTGCAAGAATGTTTTTCACTTTACCGTCCATTACCCACTTTTCAGTTGGCAAATATACGCAGAAGCCGAGAGCAGAACAAATTTATTTGTTTTGCCGAGGCGCTACAGTATATGTAGCCGTCAGGCTAAATATACGCAGAAGCCGAGAGCATCAGTAAATATACTCCACATCGGACTTCCTGAATCTCAGGATACGCGTATCCTTGGGACCCGCCCCGTTCTTGTAAGCAAAAAGATTCCCCATGTTGCCCCCGAAATACCAGCCCTCGCCCGAAGGAGAATGGACACTGAAAAGAATGTTGTTGCAATGCCCGGAATGCACGATACCTGACTCATCCCACTGGGCACCGGGACCGTACCATACGAGAGGCTCGTTTTCAGGAAAATCCGGAGACGACAGGCCGACATACAGCAGATCGGACAACACCAACTCCCCTACCGGAACATCATTCTTGCGTGCAGTGACCCGTTTTACCGTCGAATGGCCCTCCCATGGCGATTTCAGTTCATAGGACCCGTTCCATGCCATCCACATGGTGCCGACGCCGTCGAACACTCTGTTGAAATCCTCCATGGACGGAAGCTCATATCCATCAGGCGACAATGCATCCGCCGGGAGCCTGTTGATATTGACCTGCGAAGGTCCGTAGCCCTCCATCACAGGAATACCGTCCTTTTCCGCGACCTTCATGCCTGAGCCGCTGTCACCGATATAGGCCCACTGCCATAACTCCCTGAACTCCACGGAAGACACAGCACCCAAATAGTCGAAAAGCGTCATTCCGGAAGCCGCTGCCGGATCGTCGGAAGACAGTATCTGATCTTCGAAATCACGTGAATTCCCCATGGAATTATACTTGCACCACCATATCCCGTGCAGAAACGTCACCGGCAAGCCGAAATTCCGTCTCGCTATGACATATTCCTCTCTGACGGCAGGGTCTTCCGCATCTTCGATGACTATGACGGCTTCCTGCCTGCGGCCGTCGGCAGACGGATCGTTCGGTCTCCAGCCTCCCAATACACGCCAACGCCCGTAAGCCGACTGCTCCAATTTGATCCAGGGGTCTTCGCCGTCGGCGAATTCTGCCGAAATTTCCTTGCCTTCCGGCAATACGAACACACCGAGCTCATTGTCGGCATACTTTCCGAAATCAAAGGAATATTCAGGATTATCGAAATCCATCGGTCCCTCGACCACGACAGGATTGGCAAGAAGCTCTACAACGATATTATCGTCCGGATATACGTTCGTCAGATTTTTCCTGCGGAACTGCAAAACCGTCTTTCCGTCTTTTACTCCCGGAGCATAAAGCTCTTTCCTTATTCTGAAATAATTCAGACCGTCATAATCCGGGGCTTCATTGCCGCCGGCTTCCTCCACGCTGAACAGATATGCCGAAGGACTGCCGGCCAGCTCCAATTCATCATCGCTCTCCACGGCTATCAGGAAATCCGCTTCCGTATGTGACAGCCGTATGACAGTCCCGTCCTCTGCCACTTCTACCCCGGAAGGCAGCACGGAATGTTCCATATTCACCTTCGTTCTCTTCCCCATGTCAGGTCTCAGTCCGGTGTCCGCTCCTGAGCCCCATTCGTCTCCGACAGCCTCGATTTTCACCGAATCATCGCCGTCTACATCGATATCAGGCTCTTTCTCGCATGAAAGAAATGCAAATAATCCGACAGCAAGTGATGCCATCATCCCCGTTCTTACAAATACGATTCTCGAAAACCGGCCCGCCGGTTTCACAAATATCCATTTAAAAAACTTTTTCATACCGATAGAAATTCTACAAATTCAATATGAGGGCGACCCTCACGCAAACAAGAATCAATACACATGCTCCACCGGAGCCTTGATGCACCTTATCATCCGTGTCTTGGTATTGTTGTGCGAAGTATATTTTATCCAGTTCTGTCCCGGTCTGTCGTCGGAAGCATAACCCTCCATCGCCCAGGACTTTCCGGGCTGTCCCGATGTGGCTAACAGCAAATGCATCTTCGCGATGTTGCCCGGAGTTGCAGACCACTGGTGGCCGAGCCCGTACAGGACCCACCTGTTTTCTCCATGCGTAAATTCATAGAACGAAACCGTTCCGTAACTCCGGCCGAGGAATACGGCATCCCGTTCTGCGATACGTACATTCAGAGTTTCCCCCTGCCTGTTGACGAAAGACCTCTCTCCGACTCCTCCTATATTATAGTCATCGCTTGCCGCAAAGAAAGCATAGTCCCCGTACGACGGTATCAGATACCCCGGAGGAGCCATCGACGACGGATCCGTCGTGCCGAAATCGCTTCCGGAAGCCTTCATCCCCTCATAAAGAAACGCATTTCCATCATAGGCAAGCGGCAGTCCCGTATGGTTTCCGGCCTGATACTGTTCGCCCATAAGCTCCAGGAGTTCGTCATCGGATACATTCTGCAGATACTCGAAAAGGCCCTCTTCCGTATCCGGGACATTGGACATGTTGATCTGATCTTCGAAATTCCGTACGTCACCGCGGAGATTGTACAGCGTCCACCATGTTTCGCCGATTTTCACGACAGGCAGCCCCCAGTTTTCGCGTTTTATGCAGTATCGCTCCGTCCCGGCTTCATCCCGCACCACGAGATATCCCTCCTGAACTCTCCCGTCCGCCTTCGGATCGTTGGGTCTCCAGCCGCATTGGATTACATAGGTACGCTCTCCGTCAAGCGATTCCCCCTGACAGGAAGCCTTGATCCACCCGGCCTCGCCCTCAGGAAATTCGACTGACAGTTCTTTTCCCCGAGGCAATGTCACGGTACCTGCTTCTCCGTCGACATACCCTCCGAAATCACAGACCCCGTCGGTATCGAATCTCAGCCTGCCGCCCAATTTCACGGGATTCTCCTCGAACATCAACACCACCCTTCCCGTATGGACATCACCGTCATAAACATCGAGATGGACTCTGCCGGCGCTCCGTCCGGGCATTCTGAATTTTCCGGACACGGAAAAAGACGCGATATTCACAAGACCGCTTTTTGAAACAGGATGCTGCGCAATCTCGACGCCTTCTACCCGACCGTCGACAGTCACATTGGCCGAGGCCTCGGCCAGCAAAGCCAGTTCGAACTCCACATCCCTGTAAGTCACGAACACCGTATCCCTGCTCCCGTTCACCCTCACGCCATCCGGCAAGACCGAATTTTCCACATCGGCCAATCCCTTCAACGCCGGTCGCGAACCGGCACCATCCCCGTATTCCCAGTCATCCGATCCCACAGTCAAATCCAGTTCCGCACCTTTTCCATATACGGATATGTTGTAGACATTGTTTCTTCTGAGACCCGAAGGCATCTTAGACCTCAACACGCTGACACCGCCTCCATAAGACACCAGCACCTCGACATGGACATCTGCATTTTCCTGCTCCGGGAAATAAGCCAGTACCCTTCGGGTATTTTCGAGCGGCTCATCGCTAAAATCCATGACACAGCCGTCGTCCACGCCGGCAGACAAGGTCCCATGCTCATGCCCGGCAAATATCGCCCGGTCTTCTCCCGATGTCCTCGGAAATACATATCCTTCATCGGCAATTCCGGCGAGCGAGACTTTCAGTACCTGCACTCCGCTGTCGAAAGTCGATATATCCATACGCGCCACGCTTCTGAGCATTCCGACATCCGTGATGCGGCCTTGCATGCCGTCCAGATCCACCATTGCGGTCATACCTGTACCGCACCGCATCATCTCCCCGACGCCGGCTTTCATTTCCATCAGCTGCGACAGCGGACTGCCGGGCTCTATCTCCGCCATGGCCTCCAACGAACGATAGTTCGCCGCAAGATAGAGCCTGCCCTTTTTCGAATCCGGATGAAAGACGAAAATACCGTTGCCGGAAGTTTCAGGCAATAATATCTCCCTCAGCACCCCGTCCTCATAACGGTAGCCTGCGACTTCATTTATCTTCCCGTCATCCGTCACCGGAAAATTTCCGTCCGCAGAAAGAGCCAGCGATATTCCATTGCCCTCGGGCACAGGGATATTTTCTTTTTCCGCACATCCTGCCGCCATCATTGCGACTGCCGCAAGGAGCAGCATATTAATTGTTTTCTTTTTCATATTCATCTGATTATCGATAAAGATTGGGATTCGACGCACTGTTCAGATATTCGGCCGAATCGATCGGCATTTCCGAAAGGTGCGTTACATAAAAATGATTCATAAGTTCCTGTGCCCAGGGTCCGTACGTAAAAGAGCTGCTGTGGCTGTACCCCATCACATGCCCGAGCTCGTGGAACATTATCTCACAGGAATACAACGAATCGTAATGACTAAGCCATCCGCTCTGGTACGCACCGAAAGTACTTCCTCCGCCAAGTCCCACGACGCCGTTGCCAGGATAAACCAGCCCTACATTTATCGTCCTGGTCTGCCTCATCTGGCTCAGCACCGTCTCGACCGACACCTTGTCGTCGACGCCTCCGTTTCCATAGAGCCGGTCCTGGTTTTCATGCAGGATACGTTCATGCTCCGGCATGTCTATCATATAGGTAAAATTCAAAAAGAACGCTACCGCCTCTCTGCAATGGACAGGCCTGATACCCATCCAGTTGCCCTTCGGCCCGCCGTCGGGCAATGTCGGATCCCCGCCGAAAAGATCGAAGCGGATATTCCATCCGTGAACGATTTTCTCGAGTTTGGCCCAATAAGGATCGACGGATTCTATTCTGAACTCGATTCCGGACAGTTCTTCCGGGGTTTTTCTGCCGATTTCCACTATTCTGCCGATGTCGGTCCTGTAAAACGCGGAAGTTTCGGTCAGAGGGATGCCGCCCTTGAAATCCGCGAATGCGGGAATCCTGTCGAAATACGCAAGATCGATAAAGAAGTCGCCTTCCGAAGGTATCTTCGCGCGGACAAGAACATCATGAAGGTCGCGGGGTGAGTAGAAGCGGACATTCAGTTTTCCGTCCTGCGAGACCGACAGCTGCAGAGGCGAAGAGGTGTTGAAATTCCTCAAAGTCTTGTCAGTATATGTTTCATAAGGCTCGCTGTCCTGCAATATCTTTCCATGACCACCTGCGCCATAGAACTTTTCCGTCACATAAAGCGTCCCCGATTCGTCATCCGGGTGCACGACGTCTATACCGACATTCTGCAGGATATTCGCCCCCGGCGTTTTCAGAACAAAATCGTACGACCTTCTCACCTTGCTTCCCGAATAGGTGCCTGTCACGATTTCGGCCGTACCTTCCGCGGTTTCCGCATCCGGCGAAGGCAGGACATGGAACGTTCTCGCTTCGGACATGTCCAACGTCCACGAGTCCGCAGCAGTTTCTCCGCTAAAGCTGCCGTCAGCCGACATGGAGGTGCCGAAGCGAGGCTTCGCTATGGTGACTATATTCGACTCCACCGCAGCCTCTATGTCGGCTTTGCTGAATGCGAACGAAAAGTCTATCCGCCCCACAGCCCTTTTCTGGGTTACCGGGCCTTCTATGTCTGCCACGAGGATATCTCCCCCTGACGCAGACTTCCGGACTATTTCGAATGGCGTGGACGAATAAAAATATTCAGACGCCAAAGGCCTGCCTATATCGGAAGGAAACGACAGCCATACGTCCGACATCGTGTCGATATCAGCTATCGAGGCCCCGTCCGCGGCAGGATCGCCCTTGATTCCGAGCACGAGAAGACGATAGCTTCCCTCCCTCAAGCCTTCGATGCGTATAGAGGAAGTCCCGCTGTCGTAATAGCCTTTGAATTCCCTGTTCCTGACACCGTCCACGCCCATCACGGCGAATTCCACCATGTCATAATCGGCCGGCGTAAATGATTTGCCGCTTCTTGCGTCAAGTGCCTGTACCCCGGCATTTCCGTCCGCAAGAATGTCCGTATCGTAATTTTCATATCCGATTCCGAATTCCAATGCCTTGGCAGGGAATTCCACTTCAAGATGTTCTTCCTGCGTGCATGACATGAGAGCCGCACCGCTTAAAAGAACAGATAAAATCAGTTTTTTCAGATTCATAATCATACTTTTTTCCTATTTTTGCTCCTCAATCCGATGAATTCGGCGGCAAAGATATCCGCTCGTAAAAACAAATCCGGTAACATTTGTTACCATACCGAGATAACGATGGAAGAATTATTGGAAATGCCCCTGTTCAGGAACTGCGATCCGGGAAGTGCATCTGAAATCCTCGACCGCCATCCCGGACGGTTCAACAGATACGCGAAAGGAGACATCATAGCCATGCAAGGCTATGCCTGCCGTGCCTTGTACCTCCTCGGCTCCGGAAGCGTCTATGCCAAGATGATCAGCGAGGAAGGAAAAGAATTCACCCTCGATACTCTTTCCGCACCGGAAGCATTGGCCTCCGCATTCGTTTTCAGTTCGGACGGCATATTTCCGGTCACCATCATAGCCTCTACGGACTGCGGCATCTGGACTATCGGCAGGGACACTCTTGCCATGCTTCTCGAACAGGACAAGGCGATTCTTTCCAATTATCTGAAAATCATATCGGACCACAGCATGTTTCTCAGTCGCAGGCTGCATGAGTTCGCACTCCAGACCTTGGCTTCACGCATAACAAGCTATATTGAAAGGAACGGCCCCATCGAGAATCTGCGTGAAGTCGCATTCATACTCGGAGTCGCCAGGCCGTCGCTCTCCCGCACCATATCGCAGCTCGTCGCCCAGGGCGTTCTTGAAAGGTCCGGCAATACATACCGGCTGCATTGACACCATATCGATAAATTGTTGAATAAAAACAGACGAATATTATATGAATGATTTCGGATTCATACGAGTAGCGGCGGCAGTACCTGTCGTCAGAGTAGCCGACGTGGATGCCAACGTCGAAGAAATCTGCAGAATGACTGCGGAAGCGGAAGCCGGACAGGCATCCATAGTTCTTTTTCCCGAACTTGCAGTCACAGGATACACCTGCGGAGACCTTTTCGGGCAGCAGCTTCTGATCGACAGGGCGGAAGCCGGTGTCAGGCGGATACTCGAGTTTACCCGCGGCAAATCCGTCACCGTAGTTGCAGGGGCACCTGTAAAATTCAGGGGAAGACTGTACAACTGCGCTGTCGTACTCAGGAACGGAAACATAAAAGGAATCGTACCCAAAATCTGGCTTCCGAATTATAACGAATTCTACGAAGCCCGCTGGTTCAGCTCCGGGAGGGATTTTCTGTCGCCTTATACACAGTCTACGGGAAGATTCCTCGTCAACGGCAAAGACACTGTCAGGGAAGGCTGGTGCGCGGAGATCAGATATGCGGGATTCAGATGCAATATTTCGCCCAATCTCATTTTCGAAACCGGCACGACATCTTTCGGCATTGAAATATGCGAAGACATGTGGACGCCGGTCCCGCCGTCTTCGTACCTTGCGCTTGCCGGAGCGCAGATCATCCTGAATCCGTCGGCCAGCAACGATATTTTGTCGAAGCACGAATACCGCAGGACACTTGTCAGCCAGCAGTCGGCAAGAAACGTCTGCGGCTACGTTTACTGTTCGTCGGGTTTCGGAGAATCCACGCAGGACCTTGTTTTCGCTGGTGCAGCCATGATATACGAAAACGGAGCCATGCTTGCCGGGAATGAAAGATTCGGGATGGAATCATCGCTGACTTTCGCAGACATCGATACGGAAAGAATAGATACCCTGAGACGTAAAATGAACTCGTTTTCAGCATTGGCTCCGGACGGGACGCCGTCATCCGCCTACGACAGACTTTATTCCATGGTACGTCTCGGAAAAACTGCGGAAACGGATTTCGGGAAACGGCTGTACAGACCTGTGGACCCTATGCCGTTCGTTCCGGTCGGAAATCCGGAAGAAACAGATCTCCGGTGCAGGGAAATAATGTCCATCCAGGTGGCAGGTCTTGCATCGAGGCTCGCCCATATCGGCTGCGCCACCGCCGTTATAGGCATATCGGGAGGATTGGACAGTACGCTCGCACTTTTGGTCACCGCACTTGCTTTCGACAAGCTCGGCTGGGACAGGAAGAGAATCGTCGGAATCACCATGCCCGGATACGGCACCACCGACAGGACATACGGCAACGCGGTGGAACTGATGGAGGCCCTCGGAGTTACTGTCCGGGAAATATCCATTGCGGCAGCCTGCGACCGGCATTTTGCAGATATCGGCCATGACAAGAATATCCATGACGTGACTTATGAAAACGCCCAGGCTCGCGAAAGGACCCAGATTCTGATGGATGTGGCCAACGAGACCGGAGGCATAGTCGTAGGCACGGGAGACCTGTCTGAACTCGCTTTGGGATGGGCGACATACAACGGAGACCACATCTCCATGTATGGAGTGAACGCAAGTATTCCGAAAACCCTCGTAAAATATCTCGTCAAATGGGCAGCCGACCATCACTTCGATGACGATGCCGCATCCGTCCATGCACGTTCAGGCAGAAGAAGCGCGAAAGAGATTCTGAACGACATCATCGATACGCCGATCAGCCCTGAGCTCCTTCCGGCCGACCCTGACGGAAAAATCAGCCAAAAGACAGAGGATTTGGTAGGTCCGTACGAACTGCACGATTTTTTCCTGTACCATTTCTTCCGTTCCGGATACGCACCTGAAAAGATACTCTTCCTTGCTGAAAAGGCTTTCGAGGGGAAATACGATGCAGCCGTCATACGAAAATGGCTGAAGACCTTCATCAGAAGATTCTTCAGCCAGCAGTTCAAACGCTCATGCCTGCCCGACGGACCTAAGGTAGGAAGCGTATCGCTTTCACCGCGCGGGGACTGGAGGATGCCGTCGGATGCCAAGCCGGATTTGTTCCTGTCCTTTTAAAGCGAAGCGATGAGACTCTCGAACAGCAGAGACATTTTGTCGGCTGCGGCGTCGGCGGCCGCCACGACATCGTCTCCGTTGTTCTCGTAGTCGTCCGCATAGTCATCATGAGCCTCATTCGTAATCACCGACATGCCGAAAACCGGGATGGACGAATGACGTGCCGCGATCACCTCCGGAATAGTCGACATGCCGACGGCATCGGCCCCTATGAGACGGAAATACTTGTACTCGGACGGGGTCTCGTACGACGGGCCTGTACCTGCTATGTACACACCTTTCTTGACTTCGATACCCAATGAAGCTGCTGTTTCCTCCGCAGCCCGGATAAGGGCGGGGTCATAAGGCCTTGTCATGTCGGGGAATCTCGGTCCGAACTCTTCGAGATTCTGTCCTACCAAAGGATTCGGAAGCAGGTTGATATGGTCTCTGATTATCATCAGATCTCCGATCCTGAAATCGTAATTCACCCCGCCGGCGGCATTCGATACGAACAGCCACCTTATACCTAACTTCTTCATCACGCGTACAGGCAGTACGACCAATTCCATCGGATAGCCTTCATAATAATGGAAGCGCCCCTGCATCGCTATCACGGTTTTGCCGCCGAGCGTACCCATGATGAAATTTCCCTTGTGACCTATGGCCGTAGATACGGGGAAACCTGGAATTTCCCTGTACGGAATCACTGTCTTGTCAGATATTTTTTCGGCAAGTTTGCCTAAACCGCTGCCAAGGACGATTCCGACTTGAGGGACTCTGCCGCCAATCCTTTCCCTTACGAAATCCACAGCATTGTTTATTCTTTCTATTCTCGGGTCCATAACTGTTGTGTTTTTATAAATATTGCTTTTATATTTTCTTCAGTATTTTCATGGCTTCCGCCAATATTTCCTTCTCCCCCGGGACTTCCCTGTGCCTCATCACGAACTTTCCGTCACAAATCACGGAATCTATGCAGTCGCTGTGAGCCGAATAAATGAAATTGGCGAGGAATGGAGCATTGGACAGGAAAAAACTGCTCCCCGTATCCACGATAATGATATCCGCGAGACGTCCTTCCTCGATTTTGCCTGCGTTCAGTCCGAGCGCCGCGGCGCCATTGGCGGTAGCCATGGAAAGAATCTCATTCAGAGGCATCGCTGCAGGATCGCCGCGCCAGGCTTTCTGCACGAGCGCGGCAGTCTTCATGGCTTCATGCAAATCGAGATTGTTCGATGACGCGCATCCGTCCGTACCCATGCACAGGTTTATCCCTGCATCCCGCATCTCATTATACCTGAATCTGTATCCGCTGGCCAGCTTCAAATTCGAATTGATATTGTGCACACAGTTTACCTTGCGCGCGGCCAGGATTCCGATATCTTCATCATCTACCCACAACGTGTGCGCGGCAGTGACGTCCGGCCCCAGTACTCCGAGGCTGTCGAGATATTTCACCGGACCGATGCCGTGCTCCGCCCGGCAATTTTCCACCTCCTGTTCTGTCTCGCACAGATGCACATTGATTCTCAGACCGTGTTCCCGGGCAAAGTCCGCTGCCCAACGGATCTGGTCCTCGCTCACCGAGTAGACGGAATGTATGGCCACGGCAAAACCGATATTTTCCGGCCAGTCTTTCGACGCCTCGAAAACCTCCATGCACTCCTTTCTCTGGATACGGCTCTTGGCCCGGTCGTAATGATCGAGATTCACGTATGAAAGCACGGCTCTCATCCCCATCTCCCCCACGGCGCGCTCTGCTGCCGGAACCCGCCAGTATTGATCGTAAAAAGTCGTAGTACCGGTTTTCAGCATCTCGATGCACGCCACTTTCGTCGCCCAGTAAATATATTCGTCATCGATTTTAGTCTCTTCCATCCATATCCGGTCTATCCATTCGGAGAAACTGACATCCTCACCGACCCCCCTGAGCAGCGTCATCGCAGCATGCGTATGCATGTTCACAAAACCGGGAAAAGCCGCCATGCCGGAACAGTCGGTCATTTCCGTATCCCCTGCCAGCATGGCATCGGAAATGTCTCCTGCAGCCATGATTTTCTCTATCCTGCTGCCGTTTATATAAATATCGCATTTCCGCCCCTCCAAGGTTATATTTTTTAACAGAATCCGTCCCATAACGATAAAATTCGAAAATTTTTGCTAAGATAACAAACTGATTTGAAATTTTTCAAAACAAGGAACTCTTTTTCATTATCGGCCTGCGGCCGTTTTTATGCTTTGAAACAGATTCGTCTTTCCATCTTTTTTTTGTATTTTTGGCGCTGGAAAATTCAATTAATTTAAAACACGGGAAAAATGGCATTCAAAGGGACGATTGAAATAGACAGGCAACGGTGCAAGGGATGCTCGGTCTGCATAGATAACTGTCCGCTCAAATGCATCAGGCTGTCGGCAGCGGTAAACGGCAAAGGATACAGATATGCGGAACTGGCAAATGGCGATTGCATAGGCTGCGCCAGCTGTGCGACGGTATGTCCTGACTCGGTCATCACGGTCTATAGAGTTAAAATCTGAAAATTATGGCAGAAAAAATATTGTTGAAAGGTAATGAAGCTATAGCCATATCGGCTATACGCAACGGTGTGGACGGATATTTCGGATACCCTATCACGCCTCAGTCCGAAGTGATGGAAACCCTCATGAAAGAAAAGCCGTGGGAAACCACGGGCATGGTCGTACTCCAGGCGGAAAGCGAGGTATCCTCCATCAATATGGTGTACGGCGGAGCAAGCTGCGGGAAAAAGGTGATGACCTCTTCCAGCAGCCCAGGCATCAGTCTCATGTGCGAAGGCATCAGCTACATTGCAGGCTGCGAACTGCCATGCGTAATCGTGGATGTAATGCGCGGCGGCCCGGGTCTCGGTACCATTCAGCCGAGCCAAAGCGACTACACGCAGTGCGTCAAGGGCGGTGGTCACGGAGACTACCGCTGCATAGTCATCGCACCGGCTTCCGCTCAGGACATGTACGATTTCATAGACTGGGGTTTCGAGCTTGCCTTCAAATACAGGAATCCTGTTATCGTTCTCGCCGACGGCATCATCGGACAGCTTATGGAAAAGGTGGAAATTCACCCTGCAAAGCCGAGACGCACCGACAAGGAAATTCTCGAAGCCGCCCCGTGGGCTACAACAGGCAAACCTGCGACACGGGAAAGGAATATCATCACTTCACTTTCCTTGGACGCCGAGACTCAGGAAAATTTCAACAGAAAACTGCGCGCCAAATACGAGACCATCAAGGCGAACGAAGTCAAATATTCGGAATATCTGACAGAAGATGCCGAATATCTTTTCGTAGCTTTCGGATGCTCTTCGAGAATATGCGAAGCCGCCACGGACATTCTGAGGCAGGAAGGTATCAGGGCCGGACTCCTCAGACCTGTCACTTTGTTCCCGTTTCCTGAAAAGGAAATTTCGAGACTCGCCGGACAGGTCAAAAGCATCATGAGCATCGAACT
>CALUSD010000060.1 GCA_944323295.1 uncultured Bacteroidales bacterium
CTCAAATCATGATCCTTGTCATACAGACTCATGAGATAATCGCTCGGTACGGCATATATGCCGTCGAACAATATGCAATGCTCCCGGAACATGTAGCTGCGGTCGGCATTCGGAACAAATATGGAAGAAGATACCTCTGGACTATATATCGACGGCGTACCGTCATCCGTCATGTAGACCTCTCCGGAATTCAGGTCGAGAACATCCGAGTAATATTGCAGGGCAGCCTCGGCATATTGCAGGGCCTTGGCATAGTCTCCCTTGTTCAGGTAAAATCTGGCTGCGACAGCATTGGCGGTGCCACCCGATTCCCTCCAGCATGCCGTGTGCGGAGTATTCAGCTTCAATGCCTCCTGTATGTCGTCTTCCACGAAAGCATAGGTATCTTCAAGCGAAAGCCTGGCCGGGCTCTCTTCATAGTCCGGACGGGTCTTGCGAGGCAGTCCCGGGGTAGAAAGAGTCGACTGCCCGTACGGAAGACAGTAGCACTCGAGCAGTGCATTGTAGCTGTATGCCCTGAGAGTATAGGCCCTGCCACGGACTTCCGCCTTCGCCTCCTCGCTTCCCGAGACATTGTCGAGGTTTGCAAGCACGATATTGGCGGTATAGATGGCTTCGTACATTCCGACCCATTCGCTGGTCAGATAATTCGTACTTGCCAACCATTTCATCTGCCACGTATACATCTGGGCGAGTTCTACGGATGACATTGTGGATATGGCGACATCATACACCATGGTGGACATTCCGAAACAGTCGGAACAGAAAATATTGGCAGCACTGTTGCTGAAAATGCCGCCCGACGAAGCATAGGCATCCAAAAGTGCCGTAAGCTGTTCCACTGTCGTGATTTCTATATTCTCGTCCTTGGACGGGGACTCGTCCAAAAACTTGTTGCAGGCTGCCAATACTGTAAAAACAGCCATAACCGACATGATATTATATAATGTGTTTTTTATGTTTCTTGTTTCAGAAACTTAATTTGACACCGAAAATGTAGCTTGGCAGCAGCCTCAACGAGCCATAAGGATACTCCGGATCCTCGTCTATGCTTTTGATGGTAAAGAGGTTGTTTCCCTGGACATAGACGGTGGCCCGGGAAATCCTGGTACCTGCCAGCACTCTCTGAGGAAGCGAATACGACAGGGAGAGTTCCTGAAGCCTGACGTTCGAAGCGCTTGTGGTAAGATAATTCATATAATTATAGCTGCTGGAAAGCCACATGTCGTCGGCATCCTCCTGAGGAAGCGGCATTATCTTCTCGGGATCGCAGTTCAGAACTTCGTTCAGCCTGTGGTTCGGATACTCGCCAGTAGACGGATAGTTGAAACCCGTGCGCCTGAATATGTGTCCGAATTCTCCGGTAAGCGTAAACGACAGATCGAATCCTTTCCATGAAAAGGTATGCGACATACCGACTACATACGGAGGTACAGTCGTGTCCTGATACTCCAGGAAATCGAGGCCGTCAAGATTCGTGGAGCCGTCTACCCTCATATAATTGTCCCCGTCCAGCATGACAGCAGGCATATAATGAGGATCATCCGCTGTGCCGAAGTTTTTCATCCCGCCGTATCTGAATGAATATACTGCATTTATAGGCTTGCCTTCTATATACATCGTCCCGCCGGAACCGGTAAGCCACCAGTAAGGTGCGGATGTGATGAAAAGTTTCTTCACTCTGTTTTTGTTGTAGGAGAAAGTAAGTCCTCCATCCCAGATGAAGTCGTCGGCTATTCTCATTCTGTTTCCGAGTTCTATCTCCACTCCCCTGTTCGTAATCTCGGCATTGTTGAACGTCGCCCTGTCAGTACCGTTAATCAGAGGCACGGAGATATTGGCAAGAATATCCTTGCCATGCCTGTTATAAAAGTCGACCTTGCCATACAGTTTCTGACCGAAGAAATCGAAATCGACGCCGGCATTGAGCGTACCTGTACGCTCCCATCTCAAAAGAGGATTTCCATGGTCGGCAATCACTGCTCCCATATTGCCGGTATCAGGATTTATTCCCGTCATGGAAATCAGAGGCTTGGTAGAGGTGGAATTGTCGGAATTTCCATTATATCCGTATGTAACCCTCAGTTTGAGGTAATCGACGGCATCGGACGAAGCCATGAAATCTTCCGCCGAAATCAGCCAGCTGGCTCCTACCGACCAGAAAGGCGAATAGCGGTATCTCGGGTCATCCGTGATGAAATTGGAAGCATCGCTTCTGACCGAGCCTGAGACCGAATATTTCCCGTCGTAAGTATATGACAGATTTGCGTAAGCGGAGAAATACCTGTCGAGATGATAGGTATAGGAATTTATGTACGGCAATGTTGTCGTCGTTCCCACCCAGTTCACTATGTCCGAACCGTTCTGGAAGAGTCCTACCGTCAGATGGTCGTCATCATAGCCGTAAGTCCTCGAATTGACTGTCCCGTCCGTACGGAACTGCATGAACTCGATACCGGCTATGAAGCTTACTGCGTGTTTCTGAGCGAAAGTCCTGTCGAAATTCACCTGGCCGCGGAAATCATAGTTCGACCTGACCGTATTGCTCTGGTCGAGAAATCCGCCTGTCGGCAGATTCGGCGTGACGGTGCCGGCTGCCTCATCCCAGGACGCGGCCTTGTTCACCGTGCTCCGGACAAGAAATGTCTCCTCGCCGTACAAAGCCCTGTAATCCGTCTGGATACGCTCGTACTGGACGAGGGCATCTACCGTAAGCCCTTCTATGATTTTGAATGTAAGCCCGGCCTGCAGCCTGTTCCCGAGGGTCTTGTTTCTTATGGACTGGTCATTCATGTCCTGAATCGGATTGTAGCCCCAGTCGCTGTATGGGAACTTGTCTTTCGGGACCGACTGATCGATCATCCCCTTGTACCACTTGACGTGTCCGAGGTCGGCATACGAACCGTCCTCATTGAGAAGCATGTCATAAGGGCCGAGAGCCTTTATCGTGCTCGCATATATGCCGGAATCATTCGAGACATTGTACTTGAGCATGGCGGAAAGATTGAGGTCCAGCCATTTGAACACTTTCACGCTCCCGCGGTAGTCGAACTGGAAGTTGTCATCCTTCGTCCCCTGATAGCGGGAGGTATCATGGGAATAAAGCATCGAGGCATAGGAAGTGATCCTGTCGTTTCCACCGGATACCGACAGATTGTACTGCTGGTACACCGGACGGCGGAGAAGATACTTTTCTATCTGAGACGAATTGTCCAATGCCGCCAAGCGGTCGAAGGCCGCATTCATCTCGTCTTCCGAAATCAGTCCTTCCGCATATCTGTTATATAAAGTCTGGGACTGCGTGAATATTCTGTTTGCAGAACTTCTGAGATCGTTTTTGCTACCCTGAGTACGTATGGTCTCGTACCCGTACTTGCCCAAGGTCAGCCTGTCGTAGGCGATGACATCGGCTGATGAAGCATAGTCCCTGAGATAGTCGAGGTCTGTCTTGCTGCCGATTCTGACAAATGAAGAAAAATCGACTTTCAGCCCCTTTTCGGCTTTCTTTGTAGTCACGACTATCACACCGTTGGATGCCCTTGCACCCCAGATGGAAGCTGCAGCTGCATCTTTCAGGATGGAAATGGATTCTACATCATTAGGATTTATGGAATCGAAACCGTCATCTACGGCGAAACCGTCCACTACTACCAAAGGAGAACTTGCCAAAAACGTACCTTGTCCTCTGATCACCATGGACAGATTTCCGTCGGCATCTATATCGGTATTTATACCTGCCACCTTGCCCACAAGACGCTGGGCGATGTCGGAAGACGGATTATCGAGAACTTTGTCGGAAAGAATGTCAAAAGAGCCGGTAGCACGTTCGCGGGAAATTGTCTGATAACCTGTGACTACCGCATTTTCGAGAAAAATATTGTCAGGGCTCAAAGCCACATTGACTATGCCGGAAGAAGGGACTTCGAGAATTTCGGACCGCATCCCGAGATAAGACACTTCGATTTTGTCTCCGGCAGAGGCTTCGACGGAAAATTCTCCGTTTTCATCTGTTATGGTATAATTCCCCCTCCCCTACGACTGTTACCATGGCTCCGGCCATAGGCTCTTCGGATGTCAGGTCGACGACACGGCCTGTCACGAAATTCTGGGCCATGGCCGAACAGACGGACAGACGGACAGGACTATGCCTGCCATCATTACTGCTGCATGCAGCAGAATCTTTGAATAGGATTGCTGTGACATAGAATAATTAGTTTAGTTCGTATATGAAACGTATTCAGTTTTTCAGATATTGCGCAAGCGCTTCCGCTATTCTGCTTCCCCTCATGTTGCGCTCGAGGATGGTACCGTCGGGTCCGAAAAGAATGATCTGAGGAATTCCGTCTACGCCATAAAGATCGGCAGGCTCGTTCTGCGCATCATATATCACCGGCCACTCGATACCGAGAGTTTTCACGGCCTTCTCCGTAGCCTCGCGCTTGTCCCACACGGCTACGCCCACGATTTCGAATCTGTCGCCACGGAATCTGTCGTAGATTCCGATAAGATTATCGGAGATTTCCCTTCGGCAAGGACCGCACCACGATGCCCAGAAGTCCACAAGGACATATTTTCCGTTGCCGACATAGTCGGACAATGAGACCGTCGAGCCGTCTGCCGCGCCATTCTCCACGGTAAAGTCCGTAAACATGCTGCCGACAGAAGTCCTGTCAAGATTTTCATACTTCCTTTTGGCTTCCACGACAGGCGACAATGTCCGCAGATAATCGCCGGCAATATTATATAAGGAGTCGAATATCTTTCTGTCCGCGCTCATATTGAGCATGGCCATGGCTCCGAGAGGGTTATCGCGGTTTGCATCGAAAGCCCGGCTATTGAGCTGACGGAACACCTCGTTCAGGCTGTCCAACTGGGCCTCTCCGGCAGCACTGCCCATCCCCTTGAAAAATGCATTTATTTCCCTGTTGTAATCGTCGAGTCGGTCATTCAACTCCGTACCGGAACAGGAAATGGAGCCGTCCGGGCCCACGGAGACATTCACCGTGCCGGGCTCCAAGGCCACTAATTCGTATGCCCTGTCCGCATCTTTCCTGACCGACAGGCCGGCTATGGCGACCGTGTCCGTCCGCATGACGATTCTGAAAGTGTTGTCTGAAATTTTCGCGCTGTCCAAAATCCGCTCATCGAGAATCAGATAAGCAGTTCCGCCATCGTATCTGCCGTCGACATTTCCGTTCAGAACATATTTGTTCTGAGGAGTTCCACAGGCACATACGAGCGACACAGCGACTGCTGAAAATAAAAAAGTTTTTTTCATGTCGTTATATGTTTTGTTAACGTTTTATACATCATTTTGCAGGGACATCGATGCTGCATGCCTGAAACGAGGCTAACAAAGCTATGAAAACTTACGGATATTTCCTACACGGAAAGTTCAAATTCTATACAAGATGGTAATCGGATATTTAAGAGTGAGTACGGGTAAACAGCACCCTGCCAACCAGAAAGACGAAATCAAAAGATTCGCGGAAAAGAAAAACATCGGAATCGACCGCTGGGTCATCGAAATAGCCAGCGGCAGCAAAAGCGAAAAGGAAAGGAAGCTCGGGCGGCTCCTGAAAACGATGCGTTCCGGGGATATCCTGATAGTCACTGAGATATCGCGGCTCAGCCGCACTCTGACGGAAATCATGAGCATCATGGGCAAGTGTCTCGAAAAAGGCATCGTCCTGTACACGACGAAAGAAGGATACACGTTCGACGACACCATAAACAGCAAAGTCCTGTGCTTTGCTTTCGGGTTGGTGGCGGAAATCGAGCGCAACCTGATTTCCATGCGCACGAAAGAAGCATTGGCATTGAGAAAGGCGGAAGGCGTCGTGCTCGGCCGGCGTAAAGGCAGCATCACCAAAACGAAAATCCTCATCGAGAACAAGGAGGCCGT
>CALUSD010000061.1 GCA_944323295.1 uncultured Bacteroidales bacterium
TTCAAAATAGGAGGGAATGTCGTAGACAATCCGGAGAAGTTGGAAAAGTTCGCGGCTGATTTCGCTGCGGTGGAGGGGCCCAAGGTCCTGATTCACGGAGGAGGGGCCATTGCGAGCAAGATGCAGAAGGAGCTGGGATTCACGCCGGTGATGATAGAGGGGCGGAGGGTGACGGACGAAAATACGCTCAGGATAGTGACGATGGTCTACGCCGGCTGGTGCAACAAGACCATAGTGGCGCTGCTCCAGAAAAACGGATGCAATGCCATCGGACTTTCCGGAGCCGACGGCGGAGTGATAAAGGCCGTGAAACGCCCTCCGGTCAGGCTCGCATCTACCGGAGAGACAGTGGATTATGGCTTTGTCGGCGACATCAGGGCTGAAAACATCGACAACAAAATGATAATCCGACTGATGGAAATGGGGCTGACACCGGTTTTCTGTGCCATCACTTGTGACGGCAATGGCGGACTGCTCAACACCAACGCTGATACCGTGGCTTCGGGCATAGCCGTCAGCTTGGCTTCCGCAGCTGAAACGGAACTGATCTTCTGTTTTGAAAAGGACGGGGTCCTGCTCGACAGGAACGATGACGGCAGCCTGATTCCGAAAATCACTCCGGAAGATTTCGAAAGGATGAAAGCCGACGGAACTGTGGCGGACGGAATGCTCCCCAAGATAGAGAATGCTTTCAAGTCTATCCGAAGCGGGGTTTCCAAAGTAGTCATCAAGAATTCCGACAACATCGGGAACGAGCGGCAGACCACACTTTGCATGGAATAACGATACCGCACATATTGCCACCCGCATGACCGGGGCGCTATTGAAAACGGCTGAACATGAATATCGAAAACCTGACATACGATGCGGTCGAATTCCTCCGCGAAATCATCTCCATACCTTCCATCTCGTTTATGGAAGGAGAGGTAAGCAAATTCATTGTCTGGAGACTGCAGGAATACGGACTTCCGGCGGCAGCCGTCGGGAACAATGTCATTGTCCGGAACGAAAATTTCGATCCGGACAAAAAAACTTTCATGCTGAACGCCCACATCGATACGGTCCAGGCGAGCGACGAATATTCTTTCGACCCGTGCAAACCGGACTATGAAAAGGTAAGGGAAATTTTCGGATACGAAAAAGAAGATATCGTCTGCGGCCTCGGGAGCAATGATGACGGCGCTTCCGTCGTATCTCTCTGCTCGGCATTCCGATATTTTTACGGGCGTGAACTGCCGTTCAACCTGCTTCTCGTTCTCAGCTGCGAGGAAGAAAGGTCCGGTCCGGGCGGAATGACATGGATATGGGAGCATTTCAACGAGATACCGGGAATGGAAAACGCAGACAGACCCGACTGGGCCATCGTCGGAGAGCCTACCGGGATGAAAGCCGCCACTTCGGAACGCGGCCTCTTGGTCATCGATGCGGAGGCTGAGGGCGTAAGCGGACATGCAGCCAACGGGACGGGAGTAAATGCCCTGTACATCGCGGTAGACGATATTCTGAAACTGCGCGGATATGAATTCTCCAAGGTGTCTCCGACAATGGGGGAAGTGAGGCTGAATGTGACGCAGATCGAAGCCGGCACGGCACACAACGTCATTCCTGACAAATGTCATTTCGTCGTGGATATCCGCCCAACGGAAATGTATGACAATCAGGAGATTCTCGATGCCCTGCAGTCGATATGCAAAAGTCGGCTGAGGGCACGCAACCTGAAAAACAAGTCTTCGGCTACGCGACCCGGCTCTCCGCTTCTGGAATGCGTGGAAGCCCTCGGACTCGAGACCTATTCCTCCCCTACCACGTCGGACTGGCTCAGAATAGGCTGCGATGCCATCAAGATGGGACCGGGAGACTCCGCCAGGTCGCACAAAAAGAACGAATACGTGATGGTGAGCGAAATCGCCGGCGCCATCCGAATCTACATAGATTTCATCGAAAAGTTTATGACAATAACGGGATGATCATCCCGGGAGAAACGGAAAAATAATTTTAATCAAGGAAAATGGCAACACTCTGGAGCAAAGGGACCAAGGCGTCCGACATGGTAGAGGATTTTACTGTCGGCAACGACAGGATATTGGATATGGAATTAGCTAAATACGATGTCATCGGTTCGAAAGCGCATATCAGAATGCTCGAATCCATAGGGCTGCTGACTGCGGAAGAATTGGACATACTGACAAAGGCCCTGAATGAAATCCTCGGCGAGATAGAAGCCGGAAATTTCGTTTTGGAAGACGATGTGGAGGACATTCATTCCCAGGTAGAACTGCTGCTGACACGCCGTCTCGGAGATGTGGGAAAGAAAATCCATTCAGGGCGCTCGCGCAATGACCAGGTCCTTGTGGACATCAAACTTTTCCTCCGGGACGAGCTTCTGAAAATCAGGGATGAAGTCATGGAGCTGTTCGATATCCTGCAGTCTCTCAGCGAGAAATACAAGGACGTGATGCTGCCGGGCTACACTCACGGTCAGGTAGCCATGCCTTCGTCATTCGGACTGTGGTTCGGAGCATACGCAGAGGCATTGGCGGACGACATGTACATGCTCCGGGGAGCGTACCACCTCGTAAATCAGAATCCGCTCGGCTCGGCTGCCGGCTACGGCAGTTCTTTTCCGTTGGACAGGGACATGACAACGAAACTTCTGGATTTCGAGGATCTGGACTACAACGTCATTGCGGCTCAGCTGAGCCGCGGCAAGTCCGAAAAGGCCGCAGCCTCAGCCATAGGCAGCATAGCTCTCACTCTCAACAAATTTGCGGCAGACTGCTGTCTCTACATGTGCCCCAACTTCGGTTTCATTTCATTCCCGGACGAACTGACTACAGGCTCCAGCATCATGCCTCATAAAAAGAATCCGGACGTGTGGGAAATCATCCGCGGGAACTGCAACAGGGTTCTTTCGTCGGAAAACGAAATCGCCCTGCTATGCAGCAACATGCCGCACGGCTATCATCGCGACTTCCAGCTGCTCAAGGATATTCTCTTCCCCGCTCTGACCCTGATACACAAGTGCATCCGCATGACCGGATTCATGCTCAAGGAGATAAGGGTGAACGAGCATATCCTCGACGCTCCTATTTACGACTATCTGTTCACCGTGGAGGAAGTCAACCGCCGCGCCCTGTCCGGCATGCCGTTCCGCGACGCCTACAAAAGCGTCGGTATAGAAGTGAATGAAGGTAAGTTCCACGCGGAAAAGTCGGTGCACCACACCCATGCCGGCAGTATCGGCAACCTCTGCAATGACCGCATCGCAGCCAAGATGAAAGCCGCTTCAAAGTTTTGACACTCGGTCCGCCATCTACAGCAGAGCCGTCATATATGCCGGGACACAAAAGATATCCTTGTCTTTTTTAAGGTCTTTCGTATATATCAGATAACGATGCAGAATACGTTCCGAGAATTTTTCATGGAATTTGTCAATCGATTTATGGGAATTGTATCCGGATGACTTGATTTCGACAGGGCATATCTTATTTTTTCGAGACAAAAGGAAATCTATTTCATAACTTCTGGTCAGCTCGGCCTTTTCGTGGCCGGGCTTGTTGGTTTTCTCTTTGAAAGTATAGTAAAACAGTTCATTGCCTGCTCCTTTCAACATTTGGGCAACGACATTTTCATATACATATCCAAGGTCGGCCCCGAGTTTGTCTGAAAGAAGTTTTCTATATATATCGTTCTCAGTATAGTCCTTATCCATGAAAGCCAATGTCACGAACAAGCCGGTATCTGCAAGAAACATCTTGAAATAATTATAATCGGCATGAAGTGCAAGTCCTACATTCGGATCATTGGCATGATAAGCGAAGTTCACTGTCATGGAATCTGCCATATCCATCAGCAGCTCACTAAGCCGTGAAGCCGTAGAATTCTCGATAACGCTTCCTACCTTGTATCGCATGACATTCCGGGAAAGCTCTGCCGGTATAGCGGAAAACATACGGGATGCACGCCCGGAAGGATCAATTTTTCTGAAATCGTCGATATACAGTTCCAGAATATTCCGTTTCACAAGATCTACAGCTGAGAAATCATTTGCTTCAATATATGCGTTCACAGCCTGAGGCATCCCTCCGACAAGCATATATAGCCGGAAAATACGCATCAGGTCGCGATTCCCGGCATCTCCCACCTGTCTGAAATTATTGTAAGAATACTTTATAAGTTCATAAGTCTGTTCCTTGCCGACCGCCCAAAGAAATTCCTCAAAATCCATAGGGTACATGGAAATGCGTGTTTCTTCACTTGGAATCACTATGTTCTTTACGTTTTTCTTAATAGAAAGAAGCGACCCCGTTTCAATATAATCATATCTGCGATCCTTGACTAAATGCTTTATGGCCTGCCTGGCAGCGGGGAAAAGCTGGACCTCATCGAAAATAATTACAGATTTACGCTCATGTAAGGAGACTCCTGTCAATGACTGCAACCTCAAGAAAAAAAAGTTCAAATCCGAAATATGAAGAAAAAGTTCCCGGACAGCCTCATCTGCAATAGAAAAATCTATGATAATATAAGATGCATATTCTCTCTTGGCAAATTCTTCTGCTACCGTGGATTTTCCTACCCGTCTCGCTCCTTTGACAAGAAGTGCGGTCCGACCATCACTTTCCTGCTTCCATCGAAGCATTCGTTCATAAATTTTTCGTTTGAACACTCTTTCCGCCATATATCCTTGATTTTCTTGCAAAACTAACAAGTTTGTCGGAAACAGCAAAATGTTTTGAGCCGTTTTTGTCGGAAACAGCAAAATGTTTTGAGCCGTTTTTGTCGGAAACAGCAAAATGTTTGATGTTTTGGTCGGATTGGACGCGGGTTTGTCCCGGTACAGAAAAGCAGGAATGGGGCTATAATCCGTTAAAAAAATGCAAAAACGCATAAAAAACGCACGGCTGTCGGAAAAAATGGTATCTTTGTTCTGTTTTCGGTCCAAGAGGATGAAACGACACTCTGTGAACAACCGCCCTCAAGACCGGACGGACAAGACTATTATCAATTAAAACTCAGAGATATGAAAAAAATCATCTTGATTGCAGCGCTTACGCTCGGAGTAGCATTCGCTGCAGCAGCACAGCCGAGGGCTATCGGAGGCAGACTCGGATATGGTCTTGAAGCCTCTTACCAGCACACAGTAAACAATGCTGATTTCGTGGAAGCAACACTCGGACTGTTCTCATTCGCAAGCCTGAATGCCACTGCTACATACAATTTCATGATCGCACAGCCGGCATGGACAGACAGAGGCGAATGGGGATTCTACGCAGGTCCCGGTGCAGCTCTCGGAATAGGATTCGGAGCATGGCCCGGATTCAATCTGGCTGTTGCCGGTCAGATAGGTCTGGAATATACATTCTGGTTTCCACTCCAGCTCTCTATCGACCTCAGACCGCAGATCGGTCTTACATTCCATGATCGCGTAGGTTTCTACACGCCAGGGCTTTTCGGATTCGCACCTTGCCTTTCCGTCCGCTACAGATTCTGACAAACGATACTGTTCACTTAAGACAAAGGGGCTGGCTGCAATAAGAAGTCGGCCCTTTTTGCATGAACAGGCTGTACACTAATGTTATATGTCAGATCTCTCGACTGCGCTCGAGATGACAGCTGCAGATGACCACTCGAGATGACATGTCAATTTTACCGTCGATTTTACAGAATCATTTTTCGTCGGGAAACGGAAAATTTACTATGTTTGTATGATAAATCATTCGGAAAAATGAAGACGAAAAGCATTCTTATAACTGTTGCGCTCGCATTGTCGGCATTGTGCATGAATGCACAGCCGCGGGCATTGGGAGCCCGGATAGGGGCGACCGGATTCGATGTCAGCTACCAGCACACGCTCGGGAAAAAGAATTTCATCCAGACTGACCTCAGTTTGGATTTCGGATATGCAGCCAGCTCCGCACCGGGTATCAAGGGCACAGCCATATACAATTTCGTGGTGGCTCGTCCGGCCTGGACACAGAAAGG
>CALUSD010000062.1 GCA_944323295.1 uncultured Bacteroidales bacterium
ATCGAATCGATGAAATAAAATTCCGAAACAGATTCAAATAATATTATATGGGAAGAGCATTTGAATTCAGAAAAGAACGAAAATTCAAACGTTGGGGACACATGGCCCGTGTCTTCACCAAAATCGGGAAAGAAATAACCATTGCGGTAAAGCAGGGCGGGCCGGATGTGACCGGCAACCCGAGACTCAGGGCATTGCTCCAGACCGCACGCAGTGAAAACATGCCCAAGGACAATATCGAAAGGGCTATCAAAAGAGCGAGCGACAAGGATCAGAGCGACTACAAGGAGGTGAATTTCGAAGGATACGGACCTCATGGCGTAGCATTCCTGATAGAGGCAGCTACAGACAATAACAACCGTACGGTAGCGAATATCCGTTCGTATTTCACGAAAAGCGGAGGCTCGCTCGGGACTTCGGGAAGTACGGAATACATGTTCGACCACAAGTGCGTGTTCAGAATGAAAAGCGCAAAGCCGGTCGACATAGAAGAACTCGAACTTGAACTCATCGACTACGGTGCCGAGGAGGTTTTCGAGGAAATTGACGAAGACGACAACAAGACCATCGTCATCTACGGTGAATACACCGCATTCAACAATATCCAGAAATACATCGAGGACAACGGTTACGAACTCGTGTCCGGAGAATTTGTCAGGATTCCGAACGTCGAACTGAAGGAACTGCCGGAAGATCAGAGGACGGAGCTGAACAAACTCATCGAAAGACTCGAGGAAGACGATGATGTCCAGAATGTATATCACACGATGAAAATAGAAGACGAAGAATAAAAGATTACGAAACATGAGTATCCAACAGGAAAAAATCAAAGAACTCGTCGAGCGCAGATCCAAGGCCCGCATGGGCGGAGGTCAGAAAAGAATCGATGCCCAGCACGCTAAAGGCAAGTTCACTGCCCGCGAGAGAATCGCAATGCTTCTCGATGAAGGCAGCTTCGAGGAATTCGACATGTTCGTACAGCACCGCTGCACGAATTTCGGAATGGAAAAGACCAAATTCGACGGAGACGGCGTAGTCACGGGACAAGGTACCATAGACGGTCGTCTTGTCTATGTGTTCGCACAGGACTTTACTGTATCGGGAGGCTCCCTTTCCGAAACAATGGCGCAGAAAATCTGCAAGGTCATGGATATGGCTCTGAAAAACGGAGCTCCATGTATCGGTCTCAACGATTCCGGCGGAGCACGTATACAGGAAGGCATCTGCGCGCTTGCAGGCTTCGGAGAGATTTTCCAGAGAAACATCATGTCTTCGGGCGTCATTCCTCAGATTTCAGGTATTTTCGGCCCTTGCGCAGGAGGAGCCGTCTACTCGCCTGCCTTGACCGACTTCAACATCATGGTGAAAGACACTTCGTACATGTTCCTGACCGGTCCGGCCGTGGTGAAGAGCGTGACAGGTGAAGTAGTGACCCAGGAAGAACTCGGCGGTGCCAGCGTACACGCTTCCAAGAGCGGCGTAGCTCACTTTGCCGCTGAAAACGAGGAAGACGGAATCAGAATCATAAAGGAAATTCTCAGCTACATTCCGCAGAACAACATGGAAGAGCCTCCGACAGTTCCTACGAACGATCCGGTAAACAGGGTGGATGATCTGCTGAACGATATCATTCCGGACAACCCGAACAAGGCTTACGACATGTACCAGGTGATAACGAGTATCGTGGATGACGGAAAATTCTTCGAAATCCATAAGAACTGGGCCAAAAACATCATCATCGGTTTCGCCAGGATGAACGGCAAGTCTGTGGGAGTGGTAGCCAACCAGCCGAAAATACTTGCCGGAGTGCTCGACATCAACGCTTCGCGCAAGGCAGCCAGATTCGTACGCTTCTGCGATGCTTTCAATATTCCTCTCGTGACATTGGTCGATGTTCCCGGCTTCCTTTGCGGAACGCAGCAGGAATACGGCGGCATCATAGTGAACGGAGCAAAGCTGCTGTATGCATACGGTGAGGCTACAGTTCCGAAAGTGACCGTCACACTCAGGAAATCCTACGGAGGATCGCACATAGTGATGAGCTGCAAGCAGCTTCGCGGTGACATAAATTACGCATGGCCGTCGGCGAACATAGCAGTGATGGGAGCGGACGGAGCCGTAGAAATCCTTTATTCGAAAGAAATCAAGGCCATGGAAGATCCTGCCGAAAAGGCAAGAGTGGCCGAAGAGAAGAAGAAGGAATACAACGATCTGTTCTGCAATCCTTACCAGACCGCAAGCTATGGCTATATCGATGACGTGATAGAGCCGCGGAACACCCGCTTCCGCGTAATCAGGGCGCTCGAACAGCTTGCCAACAAGAAAATGACGAATCCGGCCAAGAAACACGATAATCTTCCGCTTTAGTTATGGACAAACTGATGACACCGGAAAAAGCGGGCATTTTCGCCCGGGCCATGGAGCAGACGATAGCCGGAGAAACGTATGCGGCAATCGCAATGGCCCTTTATATGAATGCTCAGGGAATCGTTCATGACCAGGAAAGTTTCGTTCTTACCATAAAGCCGACTTTCAGTGCATGGGCAGACAGGCATTCAACACTCAGACAACTTCCAGAGAGAAGAAAATAAAACAGTCGATAGACATAAAACAAACGATATGAGCCAGTATCAATTCAAAATAAACGGCAACGAATACAATGTCGATATAAATTCCATCAACGGCGACAGCGCTACAGTCACCGTGAACGGAATACAATATTCCGTCGAGTCGGGCGTTGCAGCCTGCTCTGTTCCCGCCACACCGGCTGCTGCACCTGCTGCAGCCCCGGCAGCACAGACTCCTGCGGTTTCCGCCCCGGCCCCTTCGGCAGCACCTGCCGCACCTCAGACGGCGCCTGCTCAAAAGGATGCACCTAAAACTGCTCCGGCAGCAGGAAACGGCAAGCCGGTACCTGCACCGCTTCCGGGCGTCATCATAGAAGTGTCCGTAAAGGTAGGAGATTCGGTAAAACAGGGTCAGCAGGTAGCGGTACTCGAAGCGATGAAAATGGAAAACGTCATCGAAGCCACGCATGACGGGACTGTGACAGCGATCAACGTGAGCAAGGGTGATTCAGTGCTCGAAGGCGCACCGATCGTGACTATAGCATAAATCTGCCCGGCCGTGCGCGACAACGAGCAGCCTGCTCCGACGCACGACCTACAGATCGGGACATCGGAGAATCTGCCGGAATGAAGAGTAGATTCTCCGATTTGTCGTACTTGACATTACCCTATCTGCTACGGCCTGAAAATATCGCCGGACCGGCATCAACAATGAATTTTAAATACATGAACGAACGATTTCAAGCTGACATGAACAGGATTCTCATCCTCGACGGAGCGATGGGTACGATGATTCAGCGCTACTCCCCTGTTTCCGACGGAAACAACGACAGACTGAATCTCGATGCCCCTGAGGTCATACACCGGATACACATGGAATACATGGATGCCGGTGCCGACATTATCGAGACGAATACATTCAGTTCAAACCGCATATCCCAAACCGAATACGGTCTGTCCGGCAAGGCGGCGGAAATGGCGTACGCTGGAGCAGCGATTGCACGGAAGGCTGCGGATGAATTCAATGAAAAACATCCCGGACGGAATGTTCTTGTCGCCGGAAGCGTAGGGCCGACTTCAAAGTCGCTGTCGTTGTCGCAGGATGCAGCAAACCCCTCGTTCAGGCCTTACGGCTTCGACGAGATTGCCTCGGCATACAGGGAACAGATCGAATCCTTGGTCAGAGGCGGCGTCAACATGATCCTGCTCGAAACCTGTTTCGATGCCCTGAATGTAAAAGCGGCGATAGCATCTGTCATCAGTCTTTTCCCGAAGCGTGATTTTCCGGTAATGGTATCCGTTTCGGTCGGCGACAGAAGCGGCAGAACATTGACCGGACAAACTCTCGAAGCGTTTTACACTTCCGTGCGTCACTATCCCCTCTTTTCTTTCGGTCTCAACTGTTCGCTCGGAGCCTCCGGCCTTGCGCCGCTTGTCAGGGATGTGTCCGGATTTGCGGAATGCGCCGTCAGCTGCTACCCCAATGCCGGGCTTCCGAATGAAATGGGCGGCTACGACGAAACACCGGGAAAGATGGCTGCTGACATGAAAGCCATGGCAGAAGAAGGCCTGCTGAACATGGCAGGAGGCTGCTGCGGGACGACCCCGGACCACATAAGAGCCATTGCAAACGCACTGAAAGGCATCAGCCCGAGAAAAATACCGGCGATTTCCGGCCGGAGGACTCTGAAACTCAGCGGATTGGAGACCGTCACCATAGACGTGTCGGAAAACAGATTCACAAACATCGGGGAAAGGACGAATGTAGCCGGTTCGAGAAAATTCGCAAGACTCGTTTCTGAAAAAAAATATGATGAAGCCTTGGGCATAGCCGCAAGCCAGATAGAAGACGGTGCAAGCATCATCGACATCAGCATGGATGACGCAATGCTTGACAGTACGCAGGAAATGACAGTATTCACACGCTTCATTTCCAACGACCCTAATGTCGCGAAAGCTGTCCTGATGATAGATTCGTCGCATGAAGAGACTCTTGTGGCCGGTCTGAAAAATGCGCAGGGAAAATCTATCGTCAATTCGATAAGTCTCAAGGACGGAGAAGCTGAATTTATACGCAAGGCCCGGGAAATCAATTCCTTAGGTGCAGCCATGGTAGTTATGGCTTTCGATGAGAAGGGACAGGCCACGGATTTTGAAAGAAAGATAGAAATCTGCCAGCGTGCATACGGTCTTCTGACCGGGGAGGCAGGGATTCCGCCGGAGGATATCATATTCGACGTCAACGTACTGTCCATTGCCACCGGCATAGAAGAACATTCCAAATATGCCGTCGATTTCATCGAAGCCGTCAGATGGATAAAACAGAATCTGCCCGGAGCCCTGACATCCGGAGGCATCTCGAACCTGTCTTTTGCATTCAGGGGAAACAACAGGGTCAGAGAAGCCATGCATTCGGCTTTTCTGTATCATGCGATAAAGGCCGGATTAGATATGGCCATAGTAAATCCGTCGATGCTTGAGGTTTACGACAATATCGACCCGGAACTGCGGAACAGAATCGAAGATGTGATTTTCGACAGGAGGTCCGATGCGACGGAAAGACTGATAGAACTCGCTTCGGAAATATCCCGTGACACGGAAGCTGCGAAGGGGGGCAAGCCTGCGGAACAAATTCCTGAAACTTCCGGTTCCGCAGAAGAAAGGATAAGACAGGCCTTGATAAAAGGTGCCTCCGGCAATATCAAAGCCGACCTGCTGTCGGTCATGCACGAAAAGGGCAGCGCGGTAAAAGTCATCGAGGAAACTCTTATGTCCGGTATGGAAACTGTCGGAGAGTATTTCTCGGAAGGAAAAATGTTTCTGCCGCAAGTGGTAAAATCTGCCAGAATCATGAAAGAAGCCGTGGAAATCCTGCAGCCGTACATGGAAGATTCCGGAAAAGACGGCGGAAATGCGGATGGCGGGAAACAGGAAACCGGGAGCAATGCGCCGGCAAAACCGAAAGTCGTGATAGCCACGGTAAAGGGTGATGTGCATGACATAGGAAAAAATATCGTTTCGACAGTTCTGACATGCAACGGATTTTCCGTGACGGATCTCGGGGTTATGGCAGAAAAGGAAAAAATATTGGATACGGCCCAGGCTGTCGGAGCCGATATCGTGGCAGTAAGCGGACTTATCACCCCGTCATTGTACCGGATGGAAGAAATCTGCCGGGAAATGTCCGACAGAAAGATGACCGTTCCGCTTTTTATCGGCGGAGCCACGACATCTCCCCTTCATACCGCCGTGAAATTGGCTCCGCTGTATGACTATGTCTTTTACGGAGCGGACGCCTCGGCCACAGCGGTAATGGCAAAAAAGTACATGCTCGACAGGGAGAACTTCATAGCTGCCGAACATGAGAAGCAGGAAAAGATCCGTTCGCTTTACGGCAGCGCGAAACCGTCGCAGGAACATGGATATCCGCCGGAATTTCAGGCAGATACATTCCCCGAGTGGGATAAATTTTCATTGGATTCCATGCCTGCCCGCGAAATTCCTCCCGATGACATAGAAAAGTATTTCGACTGGAAACTCTTTTTCCTTGTCTGCCGAATAAAGGATACGGAATCGGAAGCGGCAGCGGAACTTAAAAATGAAGCTCTCGAAAGGATGAGGGAAATGAAGCGGACCGGAGAGTTGAAAATCAAGGCGGCATTCGAATTTTTCGGGGCATGCTCCGAAAACGATACGGTTTTCCTGCAGAAAAACGGCGAGAAATTCGACATTCCCATGCTCCGGCAGGAAGCTCCGGAGGAAATGGACGGAGGTCGGAAAGCTGTTCTGTCACTGGCGGACTATGTTCCGCCGAAATCGTCTGGCAGGACTTCTCCTTGCGGACTTTTCGCCATCAGTGCAGTTTCTTCCGACACACAGGACCTTGTCGGGCAGGCTGTTCTCGACACATTGGCGGAAGCCGCCTCATCCATGCTCCATGATATTTTCGCAAATGCTGTCGGCGACGAAAAGATGAAGATAATCATGCCTGCCGCAGGCTATGCGGTCTTTCCGGACCATTCGGCGAAGACCGAGATACTGAAACATTTGAAAAATCGGGAAAAACTCGGTATATTGCTGAGCGACAGTTATGGAATGACTCCGGATGCATCCATTTGCGGAATGATTTTCATCCATCCCGAGGCCCGGTATTTCGATATCCGGAAAATCGGGGCCGGACAGTTTGCAGATTATTGCAAAAGGCGCGGAATAGGAGAAGAGGAAGGCCGCATATTGCTGGGGCATCTTATGATTCCATAGAAAAAGAAACATATATAAATGAAAATCAGAGACATATTGAAAGGCAGTTCGAAGCCTTTCCCGTCATTGGAGATAGTGCCGCCCATGAAGGGCATCACGAACAAGGAGCTCGTGGAATCCGTAAAACCCTTCATGGAATTCAATCCCCGGTACATCAACGTCACCTGCCACAGGGATGAATATGAATTCCGGGAAGAGGCTAACGGGACATTTTCCAAACATTTGGTCAGGAACAAGGTCAGCGAAGTGGCCGTATGCGGCGCACTCATGTCAGCCTATAAAATCGATGTCGTGCCGCACATGATATGCGGAGGGAATTCTGAGGACGAAATCGACAACAAACTCAGCGACCTCAAATTCATGGGAATAGAGAATATCATGGCGCTGAGGGGCGACTGCATCGTCGGTGAAAAAAGATTCGTTCCGACGGAAGGCGGATACAGATACGCGAACGAGCTTGTCGAGGCCATCTGTGCTTTCGAAAAAGGTGCCGACATATTCAGCATAGGTGTCGGAGGATACCCGGAGAAACATTTCGAAGCTCCGAACATAGAGACGGACATAGAGAATCTGAAAAAGAAGGTGGATGCAGGCGCGGACTATGTCATCACCCAGATGTTTTTCGACAACCGCGTATTCTATGACTATGTCGGCAAATGCCGTGAAGCAGGCATCACCGTCCCGATAATTCCAGGCCTGAAACCGCTGACTACCGCCCGCCAGGTTTCGCTGCTGCCGGAATCATTCTCCATAGACATTCCCGTGGAGCTGACAGACGGAATAAGGGCTGCGGGCGACAACAGGGAAGCCATATACCAGATAGGCACCGACTGGTGCATAGCCCAATGCAAGGACCTCCTGGCACATGGAGTCCCTGCTGTACATTTCTATACCATGGGGAAAGCAGGGAACATCGTGCGCATCCTCCGCGAATGCTTCTGAAAAGGGTATTTTTTATCTGAAAACAATTGCTAACTTTGTTAGGATATTGCCTGACCGCATATCGGCAGTATGCAGGGCCACTGGCCGGCAATACGATTAAAACTAAAGATCAATATATTTATGCAGAACAAATTGCAGGAGCTGACAGACAAACTTTACAACGAAGGTCTGTCGAAAGGAAAGCAGGAAGGCGAAGCCATTCTGAACGAGGCGAAAGCCCGCGCGGACAAGATGATTGCCGAGGCGGAAGCAAAGGCGGCAGGAATCGTGGCCGATGCCGAGAAAAAGGCTGAAGAACTCAGAATAAAAACCGACGGAGACCTGAAAATGGCTGCCGGCCAATGCATGGCAGTCGTGAAACAGGAAATCGAGACCCTGCTTGTAAACAAGGTGGCCGATTCGGAAATAAAGAATGCCCTGACGTCAGCGGATTTCGTAAAACAGACCATCACCGCCGTAGCCAAGGCTTTCGATCCGACAGGCTCCGAGCCGACAGACATAGAGCTGATTCTTCCGGAATCCCTGAAAAAGGAATTGGAGCCGTTCTTGCGCAAAGAGCTCGCTTCCGTTCTGAAAGGAAATGTAGAGGCATCCTTTTCCAAGAAAATCTCCGGCGGCTTTACCATCGGTCCGAAAGGCGAAGGCTGGTTCATCAGCTTTACTGACGAAACGTTCCGCGAGCTCATTGTCTCGTATCTGAGACCTGCCGCGAAAAAAATACTCTTCGGAGAGTAATGCATAGCTCTGTTTCAGATGAACAACTATTATTATATCATAGCGGGGCTTCCCGAGCTGTCCATGGACGCCGTATCCGGAGAGAAAAACGCAGATGACCTGATCGACGAAATCAAGGGGCAGTGCTCCGGGGCCGATCTTTCAGTCATCTCATTATTGGAAAAGGGGTATGTGGCGGAAAACCTGAATGCGGACTTTTACAGAGAAGCCCTGTCCGGGAAAAACGGATTTCTGAGAAACTGGTTCGCCTTCGATCTGAGTGTCAGGAATGCAAAGGTCAGGTATCTGAACAACGCTCTCGGAAGGGAAAAATCCCGGGACACCATAAGCCTGTCGGACGAAGAAGACAGCGAAGAATTCGAGGAGGCTGCAAAACTGGCATCCATACTCTCGGGAGACGACATCATTGCCCGCGAACGCGGCATCGACGACCTTTACTGGGAAAAGGCCGACGAACTGACATTGTTCCACTATTTCGACCTTACGGCAATCCTCGGGTTCATCGTCAAACTGAAAATCATCGACAGATGGATGAAGCTGGACGAAAGTACGGGACGCGAAATGTTCCGCAGGCTTGTGGATGATGTAAGAGGAACGTTCAAAGGGGTCGAATTCAACGGATAATCACACGAAATCAAAACAGACAAACATATGAAAAGTACAGGAAAAGTTACCGGCATCGTTTCCAACCTCGTGACTGTGGAGCTTGACGGCCCTGTCTCGCAGAATGAACTGTGCTATGTAACGTCCGGGGACACGGAACTCATGGCCGAAGTCATAAAGGTGAACGGAAAGCATGCCGCCATCCAGGTATTCGAAAGCACAAGGGGCCTGAAAAACGGAAATACGGTGAAGTTCGAGGGAAAGATGCTCGAAGCTACACTCGGACCGGGACTGCTGTCGAGCAGCTACGACGGACTGCAGAACGACCTGACGACCATGACAGGAGTATTTCTGAAAAAGGGGGAATATACCAGGCCGTTGGATGAAACGAAACTGTGGGACTTTACTCCGATAGCGAAGCCGGGAGACAAGGTGTCGGCGGCGGACTGGCTCGGCGAAGTCATGGAAGGCTGGCTGCACCATAAGATAATGGTACCGTTTGCGTTCAAGGGCGAATATACGGTCAAGTCTGTTGCCCCGGCGGGGCAATACACCATTCTGCAGACTGTTGCGGTCCTGACCGATGAAAACGGCGCGGACGTGGAGGTGAACATGACTCAGAAATGGCCTGTAAAAATGCCGGTGAAGGCTTACAGGGAAAAACCGAGGCCGGACAGAATCATGGAGACGGGAGTGCGTGTCATCGATACCCTGAATCCTATTGCGGAAGGCGGTACGGGCTTTATTCCAGGGCCTTTCGGATGCGGGAAGACGGTGCTCCAGCACGCCATAGCAAAGCAGGGAGACGCGGAAGTGATAGTGATGGCTGCATGCGGCGAACGTGCGAACGAAGTCGTGGAGATTTTTACGGAATTCCCGGAACTCATCGACCCGCACACGGGACGCCGTCTGATGGAAAGGACCACCATCATCTGCAATACTTCCAACATGCCTGTAGCCGCCCGTGAGGCATCCGTATACACCGCGATGACCATTTGCGAATACTACAGGGCGATGGGCATGAAGGTCCTGCTTTTGGCGGACTCCACCTCCAGATGGGCGCAGGCGCTCAGGGAAATGAGCAACAGGCTCGAGGAGCTGCCGGGTACGGATGCTTTCCCTGTCGACCTGTCAGCCATCATTTCGAACTTCTATGCACGTGCGGGAATGGTAGTGCTGAACAACGGGCAGGCCGGCTCGGTAACATTCATAGGGACGGTCTCCCCTGCCGGAGGAAACCTCAAGGAGCCGGTAACGGAATCCACAAAGAAGGCCGCCAGATGTTTCTACGCCCTCGAGCAGAAGCGCGCCGACCAGAAACGTTATCCTGCGGTAAATCCCATAGACTCCTACTCCAAGTATTTGGAGTATCCGGAAATCAGGGATTATCTGTCCGAAAAGGTCTGCAAAGGCTGGGTGGAGAAAGTGGAAAAGACCAAAAACATCATCCGGCGAGGCAAGGAGGCCAACGACCAGATAAACATCCTCGGAGACGACGGAGTCCCGATGAGCTATCACGAGCTTTTCTGGAAGTCGGAATTGGTGGACTTCGTCATACTGCAGCAGGACGCCTTCGATCCGGTGGACAGTCTGACGCCGATGGACAGACAGGAATACATGCTGAATCTCGTCCTTGAAATATGCGACAGGGAATTCGATTTCGAAGACTACGAACAGTGCCGCAATTTCTTCAAGGAGGCCATCAATCTGCTGAAACAGATGAACTATTCGCAGTTCAAGAGCGACAGCTTCTACAGATATCAGGAACAACTCAATAATCTACTGAACAATGGCAAATAAGGCGTTTCAAAAGACATACACTCAGTTGGAGTCCATCACAAAAGCTACGGTCTCTCTTCGGGCAGCCGGGGTTTCGAACGATGAACTGGCAGTCGTGGAGGGAAAATTGGCTCAGGTGGTAAAGACCAAAGGCGACTTGGTCACGCTGCAGATTTTCTCCGGTACGGAAGGCATTCCGACCAACGCGGAAGTATCGTTCCTCGGCGAGCCTCCGACACTGAAGGTCAGCGATGAACTGGCCGGAAGATTTTTCAACGCCTACGGCCAGCCTATCGACGGAGGTCCGGAAATAGAGGGAGAAAAAAGGGAAACAGGCGGACCTTCGGTCAATCCTTATAAAAGACGCCAGCCGTCGCAGCTGATTCCTACCGGTATCGCAGGCATCGACCTGAACAATACGTTGGTATCCGGACAGAAAATCCCGTTCTTTGCGGACCCTGACCAGCCCTACAACCAGGTAATGGCCCAGGTGGCCCTGAGAGCGGATGTGGACAAGATTATCCTCGGAGGAATGGGGCTTACGAACGATGACTACCTGTATTTCAGACACGAATTCGAGAATGCGGGAGCTCTGAACAAAATCATCAGTTTCGTGAATACGACAGAGCAGCCGCCTGTCGAAAGACTTCTGATTCCGGACATGGCCCTGACTGCGGCCGAATATTTTGCCGTGGACAAAAACGAAAAGGTCTTGGTGCTGCTGACGGACATGACGCTCTATGCGGACGCGCTGAGCATAGTCAGCAACCGTATGGACCAGATTCCGTCCAAGGATTCGATGCCGGGCTCGCTGTATTCGGACCTTGCGAAAATATACGAAAAGGCCGTACAGCTTCCTGACGGCGGCTCCATCACCATCATAGCCGTGACCACCCTGAATGACGGGGACATCACGCATGCCATTCCGGACAACACCGGCTATATCACGGAAGGCCAGCTGTATCTGAGTGCGGACCCGGATTCCGGAAAAATCATCATTGACCCGTTCCGCTCCCTGTCCCGTCTGAAACAGCTCGTCATAGGCAAAAAGACGCGCGAGGACCACAACTATGTGATGAATGCGGGTGTCAGGCTTTATGCCGATGCGCAGAATGCCAAGACCAAGCTCGAAAACGGTTTCGATCTCAGCGATTATGACCTGAGATGTCTCGACTATGCGAAGGAATACGCGTCCCGGCTGCTTGCCATCGACGTCAACATCAAGATCAACGAGATGCTCGATACTGCCTGGGAGCTTTTCGGCAAGTATTTCTCGAAGGCGGAGACCGGCATCAAGCAGGAGCTGATCGACAAGTACTGGAAATAGGCAGATCTCTCGACTGCGCTCGAGATGACAGGACGCCGTAATCGGCCAAAAGAATAAAAAAGACTTATGGCAATAAAATTTCAATACAACAAAACCTCGCTCAGCGAAATGGGCAAGCAGCTCAAGGTCCGGCAGAACGCCCTCCCTACCCTGAAAAACAAGGAATCGGCGCTCCGGCTCGAGGTGAGAAAAGCCAAGGCGGAATCGGGCAGGCTGACAAGCGAACTCGATGCCGCTCTGAAAAGATACGACTATCTCGCAGCCTTGTGGAACGAGTTCGAGCCAGGACTGATCGCCGTTATGGATGTGGATTTGGGCACGGTGAAAGTAGCGGGTGTAAAAACCCCGCAATCGAACAAACGAATATCAAACTCATCGGGCAATAAAAAGACACAATGCCATCCCACCGCGAAACCAGAGCGGCAAGCAGCCTAAAGTCCGCCAGAACGCACTACCGACGTTGAAAAACAA
>CALUSD010000063.1 GCA_944323295.1 uncultured Bacteroidales bacterium
CCTTGTCGAACAGGCCTTTCCGCAAATACTTCCAGACAATATCCCGTGCCTGCGGATTGTACGCATCGAAAACCTTGTAGCCTGCCCATGTCCTCTCATCGAAAAGGGCTCCGATGGAGTCCAAGGCATCGTAAACCTCGGTCCGTGGTCCGAATCCCGGCCACACCGACAGCATCAGATGCACATTGTACCCCGAATGAAGCCGGTCTATCCTCCGTTCCGGGTCGAAAAAATGTTCAGGATTGAATTCCAAGGCATTCCAATACGGTTTTTCGCCCCAGTATTCCCAGTCCTGAACGATGTTGTCGAGCGGAATCCCGCGCCTGCGGTATTCCCTGACCACAGACTCGAGTTCATCGAAAGACCTGTACCTCTCCCGGGACTGCCAGAAACCGTAGACCCATTTGCCGAACATCGGCGCATCCCCTGTGAGCGCCCTGTAGCCTGCCACCGCCCCGTTCATGTCTCCTCCCGAGATAAAATAATAGTCCACAGCATCGCCGACCTCGGAAGTGAAGCTGAACGCTCCGTCCGCATCCTCGAAAACGGTAGCGGAATAATTGTCCCACAGCAAGCCGTAACCGCGTGTCGATACCAAGACAGGATTCACTATGTCCACATTCGAATGCACCATACGCACGGACTGCCCGCGAAAGTCGAATATCCCGTTCTGATATTGGCCGAGTCCGTACAGCCCCTCGTCTTCCCCCGTGACAAAAGACTGGGACACATCCAGGCATTTTTCTCCTCCGGACTCGGACGGAGTCAGCTTCCTGCCGGCCTCGGCGAGCAGAGTGTCCCCCGTCTCCGCATCCATGAAGACAAACGCCCCGGCAGCCTTGTCGAAAACGACTTCCATTCCCGAAGTCCGGAACGCTATCCTGTCATCCGTCTCCCGGCACCTGTATCCGCCCACAGGTGCTCTGTCCACCACAAGTCTTTGAGTGACAAGAGTATCCCCTTCCGGCAAGACCTGAATATGGGCTATGGTATCGGACATGAACGAGACACGGTACGAGAAGCCGTCATGAGTAAAAGACGATACATTGTCCGAACGGACAACGGAAGACGTGCATGCGCAGCACATAGCCGCAGCCGCCAAAATGACTATATGGAAAAACTTTTTCATTTCAATTCAATGTCAGTTCCATGAATCAGCCGGACTCATGTTATATATCTCATATTCTACGGCAATATCCCTGACCCGGACCCCGTCGCTGAAATAAAAGGCGGGGGCGCCGTCGCGATAGAGGATATTTTCCGGATATAGTTCCATTTTCGCATGTTTCCACTCGCCGGAGCCGTCGGTCCGCAGTTTTCCCACCACGTTGAACCGGTCTGCAGGCTCTCTTTCCGTCGATGACCTGACGAAAAGATATTCCCGGCCTTCGTCCAAATAATCGAATTCGACATATCCCTTATAATGGCAGGAACGGAGTTTTTTCAAAAGTGCCTCCGGCAATGTCACCGAAAAGCCCGAGCCCGATGCCGAAATCTCCAAGCCGTCCGTTTTCACCGTCTCCGGCACGAAAAATCCGTGGAGAGACGACAGCTTCTTCTCTGCTCTGCCGAGCAATTTTTCCGCCCGTCCATACCGGCCTGAGGCAATGCGGACCGCCGCCTCATCGAGAATAGCCGCAACCCGCAAAGCCATTGTCCGGATACCGGACAACTTTTTCCCGTGAATATCGGCGTTTTCTCCGACAGCTGCAACACATTTTTCCAAGAATTTTTCCGATTTCCTGAGTTCGAACAGCCTGAGCGGAAGCCCGAGCCCGCTGCTGTCGCAGTCGGTTTCCTTGAATGCGGAGGCGTATCTGAGTGTCGTCCTGAGTTCCCTGTCGCCGTTTTCGACGGTAGGCTCTATTTCATGCCCCTCCGTGTAGTCGCTCCATGACGCGACGAACATCATGTCGAGGCTGTCCCTGCTTTCCATGCAGAAACGCCACATGTCCTCGTATGTGGCTCCACCGTTCCGCGGAATGTAGAAGAAATGGCCGCGGCCCCAGCCCGCACAGCCTCTGTTGTCCATGCCAGGCATGGCAAAACCCGACTTTACCGTAAAGCGTGGGTCGCTGTCGAGCCATATCGAATCCCGGAACGGCTTCATGAACTCTGTCAGGTCGTCCGCAGTCGCATAATTGTCCCAATACGGATGTTCCGCATCCATGGTCCTGACGCGTGCGGGCAGCCAGGCGGTGGGGATTTCCCCGAGGGCTTTCCAGGCTTCAATGTCGGCGCTGTATGTCACAGGGACATATTTTCCGTTTTCAAGATGCCCCCAGTCGGCCCAGCGGCGCAGACCCGCCGGCATCTTCATGTGCTCCGGATATACGGCCTGCGACAGGACTTTCGAAAATTCTTCCGTCGCAGCTCCGGGACCGAAATGATAGAATACGGGGCGGCCGTCCACGAGCGGGGCTGTCGGGACATTGAATACGCTGTCTACAAGATACTGCCAGCAGCCTGCCATGTAATCCGTCTTTTCCTCGCGGGTATCTATCTCCGGATATATTTTGGTAATCCAGTCATAGTAGAGCCATCCGTCGCACCAGTTCACCCCTATTTCGAAACCGTATTTCCCTGCCGCTTTCTGCATGGCCTTCAACAAGACATCGTTTTCATGCGGAAAATAGCCCCACTCGATGAAGAAGCCGTCTATTCCAGCAGTTTTGGCTGAAAGTATCTGGTATTCGATATAGTCCTCATCGAGATTCGACTGCATTCCGACCTGCGGATAGGCCTGCGCAGCTATCAGGTGCCTGCCGGCGCTGTCGATGAGGTCCGCATTGTAGCAGAGGGTCTTGCGCCCCGTAGCAGACTGACGTGTATCGGCATACATTTCCCAGCGGCCGAGTTTCCCGTCGTGCTGCCGGGTATAACGCACTCCGTGATAGTCGGCATAAACTTTCTTGCCGTTGCCTTCCGGGACGGAGCCAAGGCCGGTCCATGGATTTTTTCCGGAGCGTTCTCCGGAGCATGAAAGAAGGATGACCGTCAGCAGGGCCGCGGCTCCGATATTTTTCATAAGGACAGGAAACGTGGGAATGGTCATTTGGGTGTATATTTATTAAATGTGACAATACTGTTTGGCAGATCCCTCGAACAGGCTCGAGATGACAATGAGCGCCGTCGTCTGCAAAACTCTAACGTGTCAGGAAGGTGACGGTCTGTACAGAAGAGAATTTTTCACCGACAGCAGTCCTGTATGCTCCGTTTGCCGGATAACGTCTGTAGAACTTGGCGTAATTGCCGGTATCCCAGACAAACATCCTGCACTTGGCATCATCCGCTCCTTCCGTCATGTTTGCCTGTACATTCACTTCTATTCCCTTGTCCGTATTCCATGCCATATACCTGCATTTTCCTGTCGCTTCGAGTCTGTTCGCACCTGAACGGTCGAAGGTGACCGGCACCATGTCCTCATTGCATCCCATTTCAGCCACACTCGTACCCACACAGCATATACCTGAATACCAGTAAAAATCGATCTCGTCGCGCATGGTCAAGGTATTTTCAGTTCTATATCCCGAATCCCCGAATGCCGTAGTCTTCAGATGGTCGGCAATGACATGATGGTCCGATTCTTCCGCCGCACCGCCTTCTCCGGATTTGAGCGCGGTCTTGTGCATGGTCGATTTCTGGACATAATGGAAGCCGTCGCATTCTGTCCAGCCGAAAGAAGCAGAAAGTTCTTCTTCGGAAATCTGTCTGTCATCGATATAAAATGCCGCTCCGCAACCTTCCTCGAGATCTATTCTCTCATCTCCATGAAAGCCTCCCGTAAAATCATCCGTATCGATATGCTCCGGGGTATTCAGTCCCTCGCCATAGTCTTTCAGGACGCTTTCGCTTTCCCCGTCGGTTATGATTTTATCGAGAACATTCGTCATCTCTCCCGTTTGAGAATCATAATTGCCCTGATAAGCCCAGTCTATACGCCACAAATCCATATATTTCATGGCTGAATGGTCATTGTAATGATTTATTCTGAATACATACCAGACATAATCCTTGTACTCGTCCCGGACGGCAACGTTGAAGTATTCACGACTGCCTTCCTTTGTGAATTTCACCATGCATGCATGGTCGCCCTGTGCAGTACCGTCGTCTGTCTGCCCGTCGTCGGCAGTCCGGTTGTCGCATGAACAGCAGGTAAAAACCGCTGCTGTAATCATAGTATAAATCAAACTGAATTTCATAAAGTTATAAATTAGTTCTATTCCGTGAATTCGAATATCAATGACGCATCGGAAGCTGTCCGTCCCTTGACCGAAATCCGAATATTTACTTCTTTCGCCAATTCCGGCAATTTTTTGATATTGTCGAGAGGCACTCTGAGCGTTTCGCCAGGAACGACTTGTCTGTTTACATCCATGGTCCCCAGCCTGTCGTTATGGCTCGAAAAAGCTATCTGTTTCAGAAACAATGTATCATTGCCGTACACATGAGACACGGATACGGCTTTTGCGGCCCGGAAATCATCATTATAAACGGATATTGTTTTCCATATTACAGGTTTGCTGAAATCATAACGGCCCACATAGCCGAATGCATCGGATGGCCTCAAGCTGTTTTCCACCTCGATGTCCGAAGCATTTTCCACTGCCCGTACAGCCGCTTCAAGAGGATTTTCATACGGATGTATCTCAGTCAGTGAACGCGATGCATGGAACTTCTCTTCCTGTGTCCTGTAATCGTACCAGCTTCCGGCGCCATCGTCCAATGCCGCCATGGTGCTGAAATAATGCTTCCATCTCGGCAAATAGTAATCCCTGACGAGCCCGGACCACAAACGGGCTGAGTAATCACTGAGATTGGGGCCGCCCCAGACTGTGACAAGCCTGCGCAATTCTTCCTGAAAAGCATCCCTGTCGGCATGGTCGGCAGCAGCTCTGTCAGCCATTTCCATCCATCTTTCAAGACGGAAAACCGGATGAGATTCCAAAAGTCTGTCACACTCGGTCAACAATGCTTCAAATCTGCTTTCGAGAGCTTCGAGTTCCTTTTCGGACTCTTTCCATACACCATATACATAGCCCCAGTTTATCTGCTCGAGAACAGCATCGGCCTTTGCTGCGAGATACATGGCAGCAAAAGCTATCGCGTCATTTCTGTACAGGCTGCTCCCGGAGAATTCATCCGCACATGAAAGAAAAGATTCTATAGCCTTGAAATAATGCGAATTTACGCCCATCGTCGGAACGCGGGAGTCCATCGGGCGAAGCTGCCAGCGATACCTGGCATTGTTCGTACACTCCCCGTACGGTCCTTGTACAATCTCCCGCCAGAATGTACTTATCTCTTCCGGACAAGCGCCATACCGCGCCGTTGAATAACGCTCTAAAAAAGCCATAAGGTCTGCATGGGTGTCTCTCCATCCGGCATCGGACAGGGCTTCATACAGGACTTCATTCTGCTCCGTACCTTCAGGAGAAACGCCGAAACCCGTCAGATTTCCTTTGCCGCTGCAATTAAGAGCTTCGAGATGGCCGTTTAGATAGCTTTCGATATTTCCGATCATGGCGGTTCTGCCCCCGAAATTAGGAGTAGTGGAATAAATCCAGTCTTTTCCGTACATTCCCGGAATATACTCCCAGCTTTTACGGTTCTGCCAGATGAAACGGTTGAAATCCACTGCCAGGTCTATGATCATCAGCTTGTCGTCCGGCACTCCGCCAAGCAATGCCTCTATGCTTTGAGGGTCCCAGATATCACGCTGATAACCGAACATCCAGCCTTGCATCACCCACACTGCATCAGGATTGGCTGCTGTAAGCGAGCCGTATATGGTAGACGAATATTTTTCGAGCAGCTCCGCCCTTTCAGGACTTCCCTGCTCTCCGAACGGAATATCCAATTCATTGAAACTGTCTATGAGATAGTATTTTCCTTTCCCGAACTCTGATTCCCATTCGCGGATATACCGTTTCTGAATTTCATAGAAAAGGCTGTCTATCGGAGACAACATGTAATTTTCAAACCCGCTCCACTTCGTCGTGACAAGGTCGATTCCAGGGTAATATTTTTTCATGGCTTTCGGGACAAAGCCCGCAAAACCCTGAAATACAGGCTCCATATCCAGACTTCGCATCCTGTCCACGATTTTATGCTGGAGTTCTATCTGAGAGTCGTGCCATTCCTGCGACGGTGCTCCGTCAAGTCCGGTCATATTCCCCATCCGCATCCACGGGAAATGCCCGGGACCGGTAAAATATGCATTTATCTCCTCGTCCGAAAGTCCCATATCTTTCCATACCCGGGCAAATACGGCTTCACCGGCTATCGGAGCCAACGGCATATCGAAACCGTGCAGGGCAAGCCAGTCGATTTCCTTTGACCATTCCGTCCAGGTCCAGTATGCCATACTGTAACCGAACGTACAGACATTGTAGAACAGATGGTTTTCAAACGGAGATACGACTTTCCCGCTTCTGCCGCGAGGAAGTCTGTCCGGCCAGTCGCAACGGCTTCCGCTCCATGTCATGATGCCGTATCCATGCTTCACGACGAAATCATAGAATCCCTTGCAAAGCGCCACCTGGGAACTTGCCTTGACAATCAATTTGCCATTGCGCACCCGGTAGCTGTATGCATCGCATCCGTCTTTTTCCATTTCCGGCACAATGGTCAGGACGATATTGTCGGGCATCCGGCCCACAAAGCGTTCTATTACGCCCTGTGCAGGAGCTGTAGATATGCCTGTCCCGTCGGCCGTGCATGAAACCAAAGAGGCCATACATGACATGACGGCAAAATATAAAATCCACTGTTTCATGATTTTCACAGATAATGTTTGGAGCCCCGTATCGAAAGGACCGGCAAATAAAGGGAGGTGTGATCCGGTCTCCGGCTTTTTATCCGGAATGACAGGTCGGCACACCTCCCTGATTGTTCAGATACAGTTTTGCCTCGAAAAGGCTCTGCTATCTGTTGTCATCGTCCTTGATACACCTGACTGCAGCAGCACATACCTTGTTATGCGAAGCTATTCTCACGGTATGTCTGTTATCCTCGGCATTCTTCGTGGAATTCGAAGTATAATACAGATCCTGGCCCTGCTCCGTACCTGCAACATTGCTCCATATTATGGCTTCCTTGCAGTCTCCGGAATTGGCAGTCTGGCCCAATCCCATATTTTCAGGACGGTACTGAGTCTTTCCTGTAGCATCCTTTGACGTCTGATATCCATGGGTAATCAAAGTCAGATCTCCGATTTTTGCCCATACCTTGCCTTGCTCATCACTGAAAGATGCTGTTTCTGCAAGATCCGCCAATGCCTGGAGTGCAGGTACCGAAGCGACTCTCCATCCCTTTGGACATGGATCGTAAATCGTTTTCGCTCCTTCTTCCTTGACATCCTCAGCTCCCCACAAATCGCTGTATGTGGCAGAACACCAGTCAGCTTTCGGTTCTACCGTACCAGGATAAGCTACTAAAGCCGGGGTGGAAAGAGCATCTGCCAAAGATACCTGGCCCAAGACAGCAGGGATATTTCCGGCCTTGCCGTCAATACCGTCCAAAGACCAGTATGTAGTCCAGAATAAAGGATACGGACGCCCCCACTGGTAAAAATGAATCGTACGGTATACGGGATCAGGATTGCTGCCGTTCTTGTTCGCTATCCATTTTTCGATATCCGTCGTTGCCTGACCTATGTCCATCGGGGCAAACTTGTAGTTTCCTACCTGGACAGGCTCGATGGATGTCCCGTCTGCAGCCACATTCCAGAATGACCAGGCCCAGAGGATTTTGCCGTTTTTCTTCATGACGAGGACAGGAGAGCCGGCAAAAGCGCCGTTATTCTTGACAGTCACGGTTTTCTCAGGCTCGTTATGTTCGAAAGTAAATGTCGAACTGCTTATGACCACGTTCGATGATTCATAACCGGCCATTCTCGGAGCATAAATATTTCCGTTTGAAAGAGTAAACCATTCGAACGATACACCCTCCGGTTTCATATCTTCCGTAATGCTTGCGAAATTTCCGCGTACACGATAATCGATGACCACCTCTTCCGGGATATCCGGATTAGGAGTCAATGAAGCACCGTTGTATGTACCGCTCTTGCACTGGATAAAGAAAGTATTTGCCTGACCGTATGCATAGCCGAGGCCAGGGAGAAGCCTGCTGTCATCAGGACAATACCAGTCTCCGGCAGCGTTGTCTGCCGTCTTGATGTCGGACAAATCAATCTCGGTAATCTGGCCTGCCGCAAATTTAAGCCCTTTCTGCTTCGTAGGGATAGTGATTTTCCCGCCTGCCGCATCAGCAAGTTCGACAATCACCCACACATCCTTATTGGAAAAATCCACCGGAAGAATGTTGAGATAAATATTTTGGGTCTGTCCGGAAGCAAGTGCCACAGGATTTATCACCTCTACAGCCACTGATTTCAGACCTTCTCCTGCCTGCTGGATTTCATTGGTCTCCACGTTTATATTGAAACCGCCGGCTATGGTTGTTCCCGAATCATCATAAATCGATACCTTCTTGGGACTGTAACCGACAAACTCGGATGATCCGATTTTTACCTGGGCTATGGCAGTCACAGGATTCAACTCGAAAGAAAAAGCCTCGTCAACGCCCGGAGTTCCTGTTGCATAACCTATGGCAAAACAGTCTGCTGCCACATTCGGAGCAGTCTGCTGCTGGTTGTCGCCGACACTCAGACCGTATATGGTGCCTCCCGTATAGGTAAGATTGTTGTTGTACGGAGAATAAACCATGAATTTATTTTGCCCCTGCACCAGATCGAGAGCCGGAGTATTGAATCTTGCCACGGCCTTTCCTTCATACTCGGACGGAGTATAATCGTTGGTATTGTTGCCGTCCTCGTCATATATCGGTGTGGTATCGGCCCAGCCGACGATTTTGCACTCCTTGTTGATAATTCTGACAGCATCCATGGCAGAATAAAGTCCTACCGTCGAATTTGTCTTCCAGGTAAAGCCTTCGGTTTTGACTGTACCTTCGAGCAGATAAGCGGTGCCCGGCTCAGGCACAGGATCGCCGCCTTCGATAATCTCATTTTTCTTGCAGGCTACTGCAGCAAGAAAAAGCATTGTCAAAAATAAAGAATAACGTTTCATTGTATTATTGGTTATAAGTTGGTTTCATATTCATTACCATCCGGCATTCTGGGTAAGGCTCTTGTTGACGCCGATCTGTTCCTCTGAAATCGGAAGCCATATCTTGTGCGGCTCCCAGTTCTGCTTGATGGTAGGGATACCGAGTTTCAGATATCCGTCGCTCTGGAAATTCAAATAGTCCGGATCTATGTAATCAGGATCTTCCGGATTTTCGACATACCTTTCGATGACCATGTCCTCGTTCAGGCTGCCTATCTTTTCATCCATGAGATTGAACCTGATAAGATCCCATTTGCGTGAAAACTCGAATATCAGTTCCCTTTCCCGGCTTTCGAGAAGCTCATCGAGGAAGTTGTCCCGGTGATAAGCAGTCATCAGCTCTTCGCATAAATCCTCGTTATTTCCTGCCGCCCTGAGCAGCACTGTTCTCAGTTGTTCCCTGGCTTTGGATTCATTTTTGTCCGGGCCGAAAGCCAATGCCTCGGCATACATCAGATACACATCTGCAAGACGGATCAACGGGTAAGACATGGCATGCTGCTGATAGGAGCGCTGCAGCTGGTCATTTTTGCAGAGCCGGAATTTACCGGCGCAGCACTGGATACCGGCGACAGGCAGATAAGTCTGGCTGTCGGTATCATACAGCGGGTGACGCACTTTCTCCGGCTGACCGTCAGGGCCGAGGACAGGTTCGTCATTCTCATCCTTTACGGTAATCTCCGAACGAGGCGGATCCGGGATATAATATGTATACCCGTCCACATCCACTTCGATTTTTCCAGGAGTGCCGTCAGTTCTCAGATCCTGCAGTCTTCCCGTTATATTGTGGTCCCTGCGCGGGTCTTTCGGGCTGTACATGTAAAAGGCCCTCGGCGTCGGAACGAATCTGCCGCCATATACGGTAGGAGAATCCGAGTTATTTGTCGGAGACGGCAGGTAGAAGCTGTTCGGCCAGTATCCTTCCGAGCCGGAAAGCGGCTGCTCGGCAAGCAGAAGGCACTCCTGGTATTGCTGAGCTTTTGTAGTCTCCCTGAACAGATTCGTATAATCCGGAATCAGGACATACGATGAATTGTCGATGATGTCTTCACAGGCTTTCTGTGCCTTGGCATACATTGCGTCAGCATCGACAAAAGAAAAATCGTTCAATGGCTGTTCTGCGACAAGCTCGGCTCCGACATTGTGATTCCTGCATGCCGCCAGATAATTGCAGATTCGTGCGATGTAAGCCGCAGCAGTGTACTTGTTGGCAGAAGAAGACTGCAGAATCCCGATTTCATTAAGATTCGAATATGCAAAATCGAGATCTTTGAAAATGAAATCGTAAACATCCTTCAGCGAGGCCCGCGGCTCCGAACCGTCCGAGTCATATTCCTCAACTATAGGCACGCCTCCGAAATTCCAGGCCAAATGATAATAGAAAAACGCCCTCAGGAAACGTGCTTCAGCAATGTATTGCGTTTCAACGGCAGGATCAAGCCCCACCTTGTCGACATAGTGCAGCAAAGTATTGCAACGGCTTATGCCGGTATACATCACTTTCCATGTATCGCGTACGCAGCGGGTGCTTTCATTGTAGTTTCCCCAAGTCATCTCGAGACCTTCATCGGATGACGAAGTGGCAGCCACCATGTCGTCCGAAGGACAGTTCATCACATAAATAAGCCCCTGTCCGTAGCTTCCTCTCTGTACATAACTCGCTCCCGGAATCTTATGACCGTTTATTATTTCGTAACACCCGACGAGCCCCATGTTTATCGAACTTTCTGACGTATAGAAATTTTCCGGCGATGTCTGGGAATACGGATACTGGTCGAGAAACTTTGCATTTTCGCAAGACCCGGCAAAGACCGTAGCGGCGGCTATTATCGATGTATATGTCAATATCTTTCTCATTGTACTGTATAGAATTAAATTATCGACTGTTTCAGAATGAAAGGTTTACGCCGAACGTAAACGACCTTGCCTTAGGATAGGAAAGCCTGTCGAAACCTGTGAACAGAGGATTCGAGGTACTGACATCCGGGTCCATTCCGCTGTACTTGGTGATGACGAAAAGATTGTCTGCGTTAAAGCTCAGCTTTATGGATGAAAATCCTGCCTTCTTCAGTTTTTCCCCTGCAAAAGTGTAGGCCAGCGACAGGGTTTTGAATCTGATGTAACTTCCGTCTTCGACATAGTAGGATGAAGTCCAGGAGTTGGTCTGATTCAGAAGACGGGAATAAGTGTTCGATCCGTTTTCCGGCGTCCAGTGACCGTGCCAGGCATCTGCACGAAGATTGTTGTACTGCGTACCGCCTGACTGTCCGGACTCCGAACGGAGTTTGAACTCATTCATGATATCCCTTCCGTAAACTCCCTCGAAGAACAAAGTCAGTTCGAAATTCCTGTATGTAAACGTGTTGCCGAAGCCCATCGTAAAATCAGGATTGGAGTCGCTTATTACGCGTTTGTCCGCTGTAGTGACTTCATTGTCGCCATCGAAATCCTTGTATTTACGGTCGCCCGGCTGCGGTGTGACCGAGTTGATCCTGACTACACCCGGTTTCAGTTCAAAATCGTAATTATCGATATTTTCCGAAGTCACAATATCTTCCGGGTGTTCGAATCTGTTGCCGAAATCATCGATTGCGATGAAGTCGGAAAGCTGATAGTTGCCGTCCGCCACATAGCCGTAGCCGATACCGATAGGATAACCTACCATGATACGGGAAATATCATTTGAAAGCTGTCCATGTGAAATATTTACGCTCGTATATTCAATGCCGCCTATGTCGAGGACTTTGTTGCGGGACAGATCGAACGTAATATTCGTAGCCCATGAAAAATTCCGGGTCTGTATGTTATAGGTGCTCAGACTGATTTCAATACCCTTGTTCTCCACCCGGCCGAGATTCTGCCACTGTTCCACATAGCCTGTCTGGGCAGGCAGTGTGGCCCGGTACAGCATGTCGCGCGTATCCTTGTAGTAAACATCTGCCATAAGGCTGATTCTGTTGTCGAGCACGCTGAAATCGAAGCCGAGGTCATACTGATAGGTAGTTTCCCATTTGAGTTTGGAATTGGCAGAGCTGGATGGTGCCATACCCATGATTTCCGAGCCGTTCTGTGCATAGTAATTCGTAGTCATCAAGGCCATGGTGGCATAGTTCGAGATACGGTCATTGCCGGAGGCACCTGCACTGAATCTGAGTTTGAACTGATCGAGCCAGTGAGCGTTTTCCATAAACGGCTCCTCTGAAAGTCTCCAGGCAAGCGCCAGGGACGGGAAATATCCCACCCTGCTGCCAGGCATGAATTTGGACGAGCCGTCGGCGCGCATGTTGAACGATACGTAATAGCGCTGGTCATAATTATATTCCGCACGTCCGAACATGGACATCATCGTACTCATACTTATGCTCTCTACCGGAGCCTCCTGAATAGAGCCCTTGCTGATGTCGAATACACCGGTGGATGCATCCTTGAATTCGTATGCTCCTATGGTGAGGTTTTCATTGGAATAAGCATTCATCTCGACACCGAGCATGGCAGTAAGATTGTGCTTTTCCTTGAAAGTCTTCTTATACGTAAGGGTTGCCGACGCATTCCATCCGTACGTGTCCACAGTCTTTATGCGGCCGTAACCGTTCTTGGAATAGCCCCACATGCTTTCTTTGCTGTAAAACTCCATTCCTTTGGAATTGGAGGTGTTTCCGGATATCTGGGCTCTGAAAGTCAGGTCGTCGATTATTTTCCAGTCGAGATAGGCATTTCCCGCCACCCTGGAATATACGGTCTTTTTGTAAGTCTCTTCAGTAACGCAGTCCAGAAGGGAATACGAGCCCATGTTGTCCTGTGAATCGCCGTCAGTGTAGAAATCTATCGGTCTGCGCAAATATATCAGCTGGATGAGACCGCTGTAGCCAAGTTCACCGCCGCCAGAGGAAACCGCACCATTCGAAATTGTCCGTCCGTAATTCACGGAAGCCCCTATTTTCACTTTATCGCTGATGTTGTGGTCGAGTTTTATTCTCCCCGTATAACGCTGATAATCGTTGTTGACTATCAATCCGTCCTGATTCAGGTATCCGAGACTGACCAGAAGCTGGGTATTTTTATTTGATACGGCATTGACCGAAAGGTTGTAATCCTGGGTCACCGCCGTTCTGTAGAGAAGTTTCTGCCAGTCGAAAAATTCCATGCCGCCGGCATCTATCGGAGTATCGGCCACCAAATCATTGTCGGTATCGACACCATAGCCGGACCATCCGTAGTCTTTTCGGCTGAAACGATAGTCGACATACTCCTGCGGATTAAGCATCTGAATGTATTTCGGCACATTAGAGATTCCGACAGATGCGTTGAAATTCACCACAGTCCTGTCCATGCCTCCGGTACCGCTCTTCGTAGTGATGATTATGACACCGTTAGCGCCTCTCGCGCCGTAAATGGCCGTAGCCGTGGCATCTTTCAAGACTTCGATGGATTCGATATCATTGGGATTGAGGAATGACATCGGGTCGAATGTTCCAGATCCGGTGGATGAGGTAGTGGCAATCTCCCCGGAGGATATGTCCATCTGCATTCCGTCGATAACGAAAAGAGGCGTAGTCCCGGCATTTATGGAATTGTTGCCGCGGATTTTGATATTGAAGCCGGAACCCGGCTCTCCCGACTGGGAAGTGATATTCAATCCTGCCACATGACCCTGGAGAGCGCCGACGACATTGCTGCTTCCCGTCTTGGCAAGTTCTTCCGACTTGAATGAACTGACCGAGCCTGTAAGATCCGCCCTCGACAGAGAGCCGTAACCGATGACCACGGCATCTTCCAGTACAAGATTGTCCGTTTCGAGCCTTACGTTTATCTCTTTCTGATCGGACACGACCACCTCGGACGAAATCATTCCTATCGAAGAAAACTGCAGGGTTTCTCCCGGCCTTCTTTCTATACTGTATTTGCCGTCGAGATCCGTAACCACGCCGACAGTCGTACCGACGTATGTCACTCCGGCACCTATCAACGGCTCGCCGTTATCATCGGTCACCGTTCCGGTCACGACGTTCTGTGCGAAAACCTGAACGGCAGACAGCATGACGGCTGCCGACAAAAACATTTTAACGAAAATATTCATAAGTTTATCAATTGTTTTATTTGCATCAGTCGAACTGTATGTCTGAACAGTATTCCTTTATCTTCCAGATACTGTCGTCAAGGGAGGATACCGTCCTGCCGAGATATGTGAAACCGGAGAAAGTCACATCGGAGACATTGTGCGTCTCGTCGTAACCGTCTATGACACAATAGCCTTTTCCGTCGCGGACTGCCATGATATTCAGATTGTCATACGTAACGTTCCGGATTTTCCCCGGGCTGTATTCTATTGCGTTTCCATCATCGTCATAGCCTATGTTATAGCTGTGCGACAAACATGCGAGGTATATTCCGAATTCCATAACATCTTCCGCATAGGCATTCTCATAACTGATATTCGATATCGTACCCGCAGCGCCATTATGAATGCTGAAAGCCGCACGTCTCATATCCGTACCGGAAGTCCCGGAATGAATGGAATAAACATTTTTGTAATGGACATTGGTGATATCGAGATTCGTCTCGTATCCTATCTCGAATGTATTTCCGGCCTCGAGATTCCATCCTATGCAGTCTTCATAATAGATACCGTCGACTGCTCCTTTCAGCTTGAACTTCTGAGATTTAAGACAATAGCAGTCATCGTGTCCGCGCAGGAAAGCGTGAGTCACATGTATGTTTTTCCCGCCGATAATGTCCATGGAATCATTGTTGGTCTTGACCCCTGGAGAAGATTCTATTCCGATCGTATGGACATTCGTGATATCGGTATTGTCGCAATTCGTGAAAAGCGAGCACCACCCGCCGGCGGCAAAAAGATGCGTGTAGTCCTCTATCACGGAATTGCGGCATCTGTTAAGAGCGATGGAGAAAGGCTGATAGAATTCTGCGGCATAGCGGCCGATATTCGCTTCGTCAGTTTCAAGAAAACCGCCGCCGTGAATCTTCACACCGTCTATATCCACTCCAAGGATATTTCCCTTAACATAAGTGCCCGGCTCAAGATAAACCTCCTTGCAATCCTCCGTAAGCACGATATCACCGGCTTCGTATATCTGCCCGGACTCGAAATATTTCACCGACGGATCTTCTTTCGACGGACGCGCCTCATCAATCGGATTTACAAAAATGAACAGCGGGCTGTCAATATTTCCGTTTATTTCCACCGAGACCCTGTCATATTTTTCCAGCCCCAGTACTACGCGTCCATTCTCTATCCTGTACGAGTAATTCTTTGCGACCGGTCTGACTACGACAGATTCTACCTTTTCACCCTGGAGGGAAATCTCGAATTTGACTTTTCCATCACCGACACCGAGCCATGCAATATGAGGCTCGGCCGTAGGCAGGACCTTTATATATTCTCCGGCAGCTTTCACTGCATACACCGTGGATTCCGGTACATACGGCGAAAAATTATAATATTCGACGTCTGTCGTATATTCTTCCAAGTCGGCAGGGTTTTCCGGAGTTTCCTCCTGCGAAGACTTTTTATCGCACGATGTGCATGCGACCGACAACAAGGCGGCTGTAAACGCCGCAAGATTTATTAGTCTCATCCTGGTATGTGTTAATAATTAATATTAATGGTTATCCCGTTTCGGACGCTGTATCCTATTCAAAAGAATATTCTACGTTTGTCAGATTTCCCGACGTCTGTTCGTCCCTGTGGTACGACATGGACGGGTCGAAGAATGTTTCGATATTGGCGGCAGTAATTTCCGTACCTGCTATACGGACATTGTCGAAAACAAGACCTTCGATCCTGTGCGACGCATCGTATCCGAACGCGAAATTACCCTCCGGTGGAGTATTGAGAATTTCGACATTCCGGAGAATTATGCCATCTGCCGTCCCTGGAGAAAAAGGGACAGGACTGTTGTTGTCATCGTTTCCGAGATTCGATACGTATGATTTTCTGATATCTATATGGATTCCGTATTCCTTGCAGTCTTCTAAAACGATATTTTCAAAAAGTATATCGGAAACATGGCCTCCGGCGCAATGATGAACGCTCAATCCGCCTCTGTTCAATGTTCCCGACGGATTTCCCGCGCTATGGATGCTGACGCAATTTCTGTATGTCACACCGGAAATATCGTAATTGGTCTCCGCCCCCACCACGAAAGAATTGCCGCTGCGGAAGTTCCAGGCGATACAGTCTTCGAACAGGATATTGTCTACTTCTCCCTTATATGACCATTTATGCGACTTTACGCAGAATATGTCGTCATGAGCGTAGCCGAAACATCCTTTGACGACAGCATTGCGGCACCCGAGAAGATCCAGTGCGTCATTCTCGCATCCGGTCGTATTCTCGGGATTGTAAACTGCCACTACCTTGTAGTTATTGATGGACACGTCCGTACCTTCGGCGATGAGATTGCTCCAGTTGATATCATTGAGCATGGTGACACCGTCGATAGTCAGATTCGAAATTTTATGAAACTGTATGCCTCTGGCATTCACGCCCCTTGAATCTATGATACCGGCGCCCTTTACGGCAATATCGGAGGAATTCTGCGGACAGGTGAAATTCCCTTTTACTATCGCGCCTCCTTCGATATAGACGGTATGGCCTGAAGGTATCGACATGGAGCCGACATCCGTGACGGTTCCTGCTTCATAATATGAAACGTCAGGGTCATCTTTGGACGGCTTCGAATCTTCGAGCGGATTTACAAAAATGAAAAGGTCATTGTCTTCCTTTCCGTTGATTTCCACCACGGCCCTGTCTCCAGGTTTCAGCATCACCTGCAGGACATCGTCGAATATTTGATATTTATAGTTTCTTGATTTCGGCAGGACATCTGCCTCCGTGATCTTTTCGCTGTATGAATCGATTTCTACCAGAACTTCGCCGGCACAGCCGAAAATGCAGATCTGATGCTCCTCATCCGGTTGATTCCCTTCAGGAGCCGCAATCCCCGGAATAACCGTGGCATCATGGCCGTTGACTTTTACTGAATAATACTGGGACGGGATTACGGAATTTGCGTATGAGTAAAGTTCTGTTTCTACATCCGTAGCGTTGAATGCCGTATCATTTGTAGGCTTCCCCCCACTTGCATTATCGGCACGGGTATTTCCGTTGCAACTCAAAATTGCAGCGAAAGACATTCCGGCCAGCAATATCGATGTGATTTTCATAATGATACCGTTATCAGTTTTTGCTATTGAATTTGGCGCTGTGCACATGCACAACTCTACAAAGATATATAAAAAAACATTAACACCAAACAATATTTCCGAAAACACCCTAATCCCTCGCGACTACCACCCTTTCGATGCGGCGCGGGACGGAGGTGAAAATTTCGTACGGGATCGTACCGAGGATGGAGGCAAGCTCCGAAGCGGTAGGGTCTTCACCGAATATGGTCACCGTGTCACCCACCTGCGCATCGATACCGGTGATATCGAGCATGCACATGTCCATGCAGATGTTTCCGATGGTCGGCACTCTGTGTCCGTTCAGAGAAAAAGTGGCGGCTCCCCTGCCGAGGCGGCGGTCGATGCCGTCGGCATATCCGACCGGGACCGTGGCTATCACTGTTCCTGCGGGAGCTATCTGACCGTACCTGCCGTAGCCTATCGGGCCGTCCTCGGGCATCAGATGCTTTATCTGCAATATCTTGCATTTGAAAGATGCTACGGTGGAGAGCTTCACATCCGGCAGGGAACTGATGCCGTAGATGCCGATGCCCAGACGCACCATGTCGAACTGGTATTCCGGGAAACGCTCTATTCCAGCGGAATTCAGGATATGGAACATGGGCCTGTAGCCGAGAGATTCCACCAACAGGTCGGCATTGGTCCTGAACATGGAAATCTGTCCGAGAGTGAATCCGTCGTACTGCGGCTCTTCTGCCGCCGACAGATGAGAATAAATCGACTTGACCCTGACAAAACGGCAGTCCTTGAGATAATCGGAAAGCGTAGCGAGCTCACTTGTCATGAAACCGAGCCTGTGCATCCCCGTATCGAGCTTGATATGTACCGGATAGTCTTCGATTCCCCTGTCTTTCAGCACCCTGCAAAAAGCATCGAGGGTCTCGATGTTCGGGATGCCCGGCTCCAAGGCATTGTCTATTATCTCGTTGAAAAAATCCGTTCCAGCCGTCAATACCAGGACAGGGGACTTGATACCGGCCTGACGCAGCTCTATGCCTTCCACCGGATATGCTACGGCTAAATAGTCCGCTCCGGCCTTTTCCATCAGCGAAGCGAATTCCACTGCTCCGTGACCGTAGGCATTGGCTTTCACCAAGACTAAAAGTTTGGTCGACGGCAGCAGTTTTGCCCTGAAATAGTCGTAATTGCGAAGGCAGTTCGACAGATTTATCTCAAGTCTCGAAAAATCATTTTCTCTCATCTGTTCGGCATTTATCTGAAAACGGGTGCAAAAATATCAAATTAGAATCTGTTTTGAAATCTTTCATAAAATTATATGTTGAAAATTTTCAAAACAGACTCCTGTTCCGGAAAACGAATCGGGAAAACTGTTTCCGAAACAGTTTCGGAAATCCAGGCGCACTTTTTGCATAAATGGCACGCTCTGACTGACAAAACGGTATTTTTTACGTACAAAATTCAATAGATATTATGAATATCTGGTTTATACTCATACTCATAATGATCCTCAGCCTCATCGTGCAGGGGATGCTGAACAGCAAGTTCAACAAATATTCGAAAGTCCCGACAGGAAACGGGATGACAGGTGCTGAAATAGCAATGAAAATGCTGAATGACAACGGCATATATGACGTGCAGGTCGTTCCGACCAAAGGCATGCTCACCGATTTCTACAACCCGACCTCGAAAACGGTAGCGTTGAGCGAAGCCGTATATTCAAGTGCATCAATCGCTGCCGCAGCCGTAGCCGCACACGAATGCGGGCACGCCATCCAGCATGCCAAGGGCTATGCGCCGCTGAAATTCAGGACCGCACTGGTACCTGTGGTGAATTTCGCTTCCAATATCGTACAGTGGATTCTCCTGCTCGGAGTTCTGCTTATGGGAGTTTTCCCTCAGCTGCTCTGGTTCGGAATAGCGCTTTTCGCCCTGACTACGCTTTTCAGTTTCGTGACGCTTCCTGTCGAAATCAATGCGAGCGCAAGAGCTGTATCCTGGCTTTCAAATGCCGGCATCACGAATGTCGAGACTAAGCCGATGGCCATAGACGCTCTCAAATGGGCTGCCTACACATACGTCATCGCTGCCATCGGCTCGCTTGCGACACTTCTATATTATATAGGGCTTGCCCGCAGAGACTGACGCGATAGATTCTAAAACAAGGTAGGATGGTTTTCATCCAATTCTTTCAGGACCTTTTCCATTATGGCCTGACGGAAAAGAACGGATTTGGTATTGACCTTGAAACGGCTGCAATATTCCGATATTGCAGCCATTTCTTTATCATTCAGGTAGATGACCTGTCTGTTTTTCCGAATCAGAGACTCTTTTTCCCGTCTGAGAAAATCCGGATCTATCCTTTGTTTCGTCTTCTTTCTGTTCAATTTCCGAAAATTTTCCCAAATATAAGAAACTGTTTTTATTTTGAAAATATTGCCGAATTATGCAGAAAAGTTGTATATTCGCGGCAATTATGAATTCGAAGACGAACATATACGTTTCCATGATGCCGGGCAGGAAAGTCCGACGGGGCTTGTCCGTGGCATCTGTTCTCGTCCGAATATAGGAGGGCGTACATTCCGGAAACCCTCATTCCCTCAATACAGATTCATACATGAAAGCATTAATTGCAATTGACAATCGAGGTTTGTCTTGCCGTTAGGGGCTTTATTGTTTTTCAGGATAAAATCAGTTAATTCAGCTATCATAAAATGGAAATCGATGTTGTAGTGGCGAACAACGGCCACGCAAAATACGCTCAGGAGATTTGCGACGAAATGTTCATCTCTGCTCAGGAAAGAGGTACGGGAATAGCCAGGAGGACTCCTGAGTACATAATCGAGAAAATGAGGGCCGGAAAGGCAGTCATAGCAGTAGCGAAAAACGGACGTTTCGCCGGTTTTTCATACATCGAGACGTGGGAGGGGAAAAAATATGTGGCCAACTCAGGCCTCATCGTAGCGCATGCATTCAGAGGCATCGGATTGGCGAAGAGGATAAAGCAACGGATTTTCAGACTGTCCCGCGAAAAATATCCCGACGCAAAGATATTCAGCATCACCACCGGGGCTGCCGTGATGAAGATGAACTATGAAATCGGATTCCGCCCGGTGCCTTTCGGGGAACTCACGCACGACCCCGAGTTCTGGAAAGGATGCCAGGGCTGCAAGAATTTCCCGATTCTGCAGAACAACGGCTACAGGATGTGCCTCTGCACAGGACTGCTCTATGATCCGAACGAACATATTGCCGTTCAGGACGAAGGGATAAGGCAGGCACAGTAGTTTCTTTCCGATGGCCGGAACGGCCAATGTCATTGTACCGGAGGTACAGCTCGGAATAATTGCACCGGCAGGTGCAGACAGACAAACATATTGCACCGGCAGGTGCGGACGAAAAACAAATCAAATCCACAATATCATGAACAACAAAGTCGTACTCGCTTTCAGCGGAGGTCTTGACACCTCTTTCTGCGTACCTTATCTCAAAAATGAAAAAGGGCTTGAGGTCCACACGATTATGGTAAATACCGGCGGCTTCTCGAAAGAGGAAGAAAAGGCTATCGAGGAAAAGGCACTGAAACTCGGCGCTGCATCGCACACGAATATCGATGCGGTGGACACCTATTACAAGCATGGTCTCAAATATCTGATTTACGGCAACATACTTAAAAACGCCACTTATCCTCTCTCGGTGAGTTCAGAACGTGTGTTCCAGGCTTTGGAAGTATGGAAACATGTCAAAAAGCTCGGAGCAGGCTACGTGGCGCACGGAAGTACGGGGGCAGGCAACGATCAGGTGAGATTCGATATCGTGTTCGAGATTCTCGCTCCGGAAGTGAAAATCATAGCACCTATCCGGGAACTGTCCATCACAAGACAGGAGGAAATAAAATATCTCCAGGAGCACGGGTACGACTCGTCATGGGAGAAATCCAAATATTCCATCAACCAGGGGCTCTGGGGCACGAGCATCGGCGGAGTGGAAACACTGTCTTCGGACGGCTATCTGCCTGAGGAAGCCTATCCTACGAAGGTGACCAAGAGCGCTCCCGAGCACATAAAGATAGGCTTCGAAGCCGGAGAGCCGGTGTCGGTGAACGGAGAGAAGATGTCGCCGGTGGATGTCATCCGGAAAATCAGGGACATCGCAGGGCCTTTCGGTATCGGCCGCGACATACATGTGGGCGACACCATCATCGGAATCAAGGGACGTGTTGCTTTCGAGGCTGCGGCACCACTGATCATCATCAAGGCTCACCATCTGCTCGAGAAGCATGTGCTGACCAAGGGCCAGCTTTATTGGAAGGACCAGATAGCAGGCTGGTACGGACAGCAGATGCATGAGGCCATGTATCTGGATCCGGTGCTCAGGGACATGGAGGCCATGATGGACAATATGGAGAAGACCGTGACCGGCGAGGTGGAAGTGGCACTGATGCCATATCATTTCGCGGTGCTCGGATGCTCGAGCAGTCACGATCTGATGAGTTCGA
>CALUSD010000064.1 GCA_944323295.1 uncultured Bacteroidales bacterium
CGTAAGCTATGATTTCGGACGTATCATCCGTAATACCATCGGACTCCGGGCATCATTGATGATGCAGAATGTATTTACCATCACGAAATACACCGGCATAGATCCTGAAATATCGAACGGTTTCGACAGTTCTTTCTATCCGAGACCACGGATAGTTTCACTCAGTCTCGGAATAAATTTCTAAACCTTGAGAGCGATGAAAATCAAAAATATCAAATTGTTCCTGACAATGATTCCGGCCATGACGGCTGTCAGCTGTGTCGGAGATCTCGACCAATACCCCCATACGGACTATACATCGCACGACGTATATGCTACGGCAGACGGATATGAATCCGTAATCGCCGGAGCATACGGCGCGCTGTTGTTCAACCAGAGTTCCATATCCGATGATGACAAAAGGCAGAACTTTACGCGTTGTCTCACCGCCTTTCAGGAGTGCTCCACGGATATTCTTGATGATGTCTGGTTAAACGGAGACAGCATGACCGACGTCAACAACCAGTCATGGAATGCCGGAGACCAATGGGTAAGTGCCATGTATTACCATATCTACAACATAGTATCTATTGCCAACGAATTCATACGCAATGCTTCCGACGAGGCTATCTCGAGTTTCTCAGACGACGAGAAATCCCGGATATCAATCTGGAAAAACGAGGCCAGAGGCTTGAGGGCATTGGCCTATTACTGGGCAATGGACTTTTTCCCTGCAATGCCGTTCGTCACGGAAGACGATCCTGTCGGCTCGTATATTCCCGAAACCTATGACAGGAAGCAAATGTTCTCGTTTCTTGAAACGGAACTCAAGGAACTGAGCGATCTGCTTCCAAAAACAAGCTACGGTCACTTCAACAGAGGCGCAGCAAGCGCCCTGCTTGCCAGAATGTACCTGAATGCCGAAACATATACGGGAGAAGCACGTTATACCGATTGCATCACTTATTGCGACAAGGTCATCAATGACGGGTACAGTCTCGAGACCGGCGGCTATGAACTGCTTTTCAACGCTGACAACCATAAAAGGACAAACGAAATCATCTTCGCTCTCGCGACTGATGCCACGAATTCGGTAGCATGGGGAGGAGGCACATATCTCGTCTGTGCTCCCCGTTTCGACAATGATGCCGGGATGTATGAAGATTTCGGTGTGGACAGCTACTGGAATACGCTCAGAGTAAAGCCGCAGCTTGTAGATCTTTTCGACCGGGACGGTGACAGCAGGGCAATGTTCGGAGACAAGGACAGAATAGCTTACAGCACCGAAATACCGGAAGGATATTATGCCATCGAAAATGATACGAAATACCTGTACAGGGATCGCGCTAAAGAAATCGCAGGACATGATGAGACCACGTCAGGCTGGCTCATGAACAAATGGAGCAATATTACCGACGAAGGAGAGGTCGCATCCAGCACAAGGGTGAACGGAGCCGAAACGGACTACCCTGTATTCCGTCTTGCGGATGTATATCTCATGTATGCGGAGGCTGTCATACGCGGCGGGAACGGAGGATCGAGAACCGATGCATTAGACTACGTCAATGACATCAGGGAACGGGCATTCGGCTCCTCCGACGGAAATATCGAAGACAGTGAAATGACCCTCGATTTCATTCTCGACGAACGCGGACGGGAACTGTATTCCGAAGGAATCAGGAGGACCGACCTCATCCGCTTCGGGAAATACACGTCCGGATATCACTGGAACTGGAAAGGAGGCGTAGCCGAAGGTTGTGATGTGGACGAGAAATATATTTATCTTCCAATACCGGAGGCCGAACTTTCCGCTAATCCGGGAATGAAAGAAATCAATATGCAATACGGATTCTAATCTTGTAATTCAATGAAAATATTTAATAAGATAATAGCGGCAGCAACATTCTTTCTGGCTTTTTCCGCCTGTCAGAAAGACGGAGAACTGCTGACTGTAACCCTGCCTGACGGCAATATGGATTTTTCCGCCGACAAGACCACGATGGACCTCAACGGTTATTCAGACGGAGCTTTAGTACTGACCCTTTCATGGAGCGAAGCTGCAGTCACCCCAGAAGCAAGCAACCCGGACGTTTCCCTGCAGGATGACATTGTGGAAATCTGCCTTCAGATGAGCACATCCGAAAATTTCGCATCTTATTATGAAATGGAGCTGGATTCCGAAGTCAACACTGTCCAGTTTACGGCCATGGAACTGAACAATGCCGTACTCCGCCTCGGAATTTCCGGAACTTCCAAAGTCTATATGCGGCTTGCAGCCATGTTGGGAGCCAATACGGAGCCGTCATACAGCGAATACATTGCCTTGACAGTAACTCCGAAACAAGTCGACATGACGGCAATGACACTTATTACAAGCGCTGAAGACAAAGTGACGGGAGAAGGTGTGACGCTCGGCGTACTGCATTCCACTGATGCAAATCCGGATCTGTACGAAGGTTTCATTGTTTCCGTAGGATGGAGAAGCTTCTGGTGCTATGAAGCCGACGGAACCAGGTGGGGCAATCTCGGAGAAGACGGCAAGACATACTATATTTCATCGGAAGAAACAGCGTGGAACTGCTGGAGTTCCGCCGCATCCGGATGCCTGTATTTCTTTGTCGATACGACAAACAAGGAATGGTGGCATGTACACATCCCGTCAGTGGACATTTCCGGAGACGGTGTGACCGCAACGATGCGTTTTTCTTCTGCGACAGGGCTTTGGACCGGTGTTTTCACCACTGTTTCCGACAATACGACGGTGGCATTGTCCGGAACCGGACACGAGTACAATACGTCTACCGGAGATAGCAACTATGAAGAAGTCGAATTCGTCCTTGATGCGGCAAGTGACGGTACTTTCGGTTTCGGCTACGCATCGGAATCGTCCGCCCGTGGCATAGTCATCCCTGAAGCCGGCACATGGCAGCTGACGTTAGATGTCAATACCGGAAAATACAGTATCGAAGAGAGCGACGCTCCTGTGGTTACCTATCCTGCATCGGTTTCTGCCTATTACTACAACGAAGACAATGCGAAGCTGGCTTTAGCCAATGCTCTTTCCGGCACGGAAACTGATGGAGTGTTCGAAGGATTCATATATACGGATCCTGACTGGGATGCAAATTACAAAAATTTCAGATTCGAGACCTCCGACGGAGATGTATACGGTACAGAAGGCTCGGGTGATCCGTCAGTTTACCAGCTTTCCGCTTCCGGATGGAACATCTGGAGCCTGACACCGGGCATGAACTACGTGACCGTAGATCTGTCGTCCATGACCTGGAGCGAAGTATCCGCAACTCCAGTCAGAATATCCGGAGACTTCAACGGGTGGGCTTTGTCCGAAATGAATTTCAACATTTCTACGGGAAAATGGGAAATCGAGTGCGAATTTTCAGAACCGGGCAATTTCAAATTCGTCATTGACCGGGCTTCGACACCGGAAATGTGGGAATGGAAATATGCCGATACCGACGGGGACGGGACCCTGTCCCTCGTCACTGACGATAACTCGAACACATACGTCTCCACTGCGGGCACATACCTGATATCTTTGGATTTCAGCAGCTACAACGCCCCGACTTATACCATGACTCAGAAAAACTGATAAAATTTTTAACTGATGAAAACCGATATGATATATACTGCATTGATTTCTTCTGCTCTGTTTATTTCCTCTTGCACGGAAATAAATCCAGAGTATGTTTCAAAACCGGAAGAAGATATGACGCCGGACAGAACGGAATTCGCACTTGGCGCAGACATCAGCTGGATAACGCAGATGGAATCCGAAGGCATCGCATTTTACAACAAGTCAGGAGTTGAAACCGAGTGCACGGCCCTGATGAAAGAAACCGGCATGAATTCCATCCGTCTTCGTGTATGGGTAGACCCTGAAGACGGATGGAGCAACGCAGGAGACGTATTAGTCAAGGCCTTGCGTGCCCAAAAGCTCGGAATGAGGATAATGATAGACTTCCACTACAGCGA
>CALUSD010000065.1 GCA_944323295.1 uncultured Bacteroidales bacterium
TACTGCATGGAGTCCGGAAGGACGTATGTGCTCAGTATTCTCGGAGTAGCCTGGATGACACTGTCCTTATATGCGCGGATGCTGTCTTTTCTGGCTATGATGCTGTCCAACTCAATAAGTTTCTGTGCAGTTTTCCGCTCGATAAGCACTTTTTTCTGCTCTTTGCGTGTCAGCGAGTTGAACCATGCTATCGAATCCCTTATGGCGGTCTCTGTCGAGTCCTTGAATACTAAGGAATCGAGTCTGTGCAGTTCCAACGAATCTCCCGCGCTTCTGAGCGAGTCTCTGACAAAAGCACGCGTGGTGCTGTCTTTCAGCGCAATATAGTATTTGAACTTGAGTGTGTCCGTGTACCGCAGCGAATCCGGGACCACGATGGTATCCGCCGGATTGACGGTATCTGCCTGGATGAGGGTGTCCGTTCCGGACAATGTGTCTGCGATGGTCAGCGTGTCCGTTCCGGACAATGAATCCGCAGTCGCTGAAGAATCCGAAGTTACGGAGATACTGTCATTGACCGACAATGTGTCAGTCAATGCCGCCGGCCTTGCGGCCGGTCTCTCATATCGACCTGCATCGATGCCGAATGACTGGACTGCCGCCAGGCCTGTCAGCATCATGGGGAACCATATTTTTGATATAAGGCTCTTCATATCGAGCCGGCAAAGGTAGATATATTTTTTAAAATAACAAAATTTTCGAATTTTCTGCCTTGCTGCTCAATATATTAACGACCGTTCGACGAATTTATGTTGTCCAGGACTAAGGAATTCGTCGAACAGTCGTCAAAATATTCTTATTCCTTCTTTCCGCAGGGCTTCGAGTGCGGCAGTGTGGCCATCGGGAGAAACGTATGCCAGGGCCTTTTCAAGGACTGAGACTTTTTTCCCTGACTTGAGCAAGTCTTCGGCGGTAGCCTTGACGCAGAATTCGGTAGCGATGCCGCATACCACGACTTCATCGATATCCAAAAGGTCCAGAATTTCCTCGAGGGACTGTCCGGCCCTGTTGACGCCCTCCCAGCCTGAATATTGCTCCTTGTCTCTGTCGCATCCCTTGAAAAATGTCAGTTCTTCCGATACGTAGGGCATGAGCAGGTCGTGTATGGCGCTGCCCCGGGTCTCCCTGACGCAGTGAGCCGGCCAGGTCCCTCCGTTTTCGATGAAGGAACAGTGGTCTGCAGGATGGTGGTCGCAGATGAAAAGAACGGGAAACCGGCCGAAGATTCCTTCATCGTCATTTCCGGTGTCTGCGGTAATGCTGTCTATGAATGCTGCGGTTTCCCTTACGGCTTCACGGGCATTGAGGCATGCCATCGTGCCGTCTATGAAATCGTTGAGCATGTCCACCACGACGAGGGCGGTGTCGTTCTGTTTAGATGTGGAATTCATTTATTTCTCGTGACAGTTTGTTGATAATGCTCATTTTCAAATCATAAAGTGCATCCGATATGTCTACCTTGTAGTAGTGCGGATTGATGAGACGTCTTTCGCTCGGACTGAAATGGCTCAGGGTATAGTCATAATGTGCCTTATTGTCCGCAAGCGAACGCTTCGGACAGCAAATCCTGCCTCTTTCCATGACTTTCTCCTGCAGCGCGGCCGCCTTATAGCTTCCGGCTTCGAAAGTCTTGAACTTGTATCTGTCGAATTCGTCGTAAATCGTGAAACTTTCTCCTGCGATGATTTTCCGTTCCAAAGCGTCTCCTCTGAGGCAGGTCACGTCCGCTTTGAAAATCTCGCCGGCTTCAGGATCGTTTTTCATTATCCTGTAGGTAATCTGGAATCCGGGATTTATGAGCTTTGCTTTGTCTTCCGACCGTTTCAGAACAGGCTGATCGCCGATTTGCACCAATTTGTAGACGTTTCCGAAGCACGGGTTGGCCTTGCTGGTGGCGATGGCGTCTCCGACTCCGTAGGAATCTATGCAGGCTCCCTGTCTTTCGAGATCCGATATGATGTATTCATCCAATGAGTTGGTGGCGAATATCCTGCATTTTTTCATCCCGTGCTCGTCTAAAATGCGGCGGCATTCCGTAGACAGGTATGCGAGGTCTCCGCTGTCGAGTCTGATGCCGTACATCTGCGGATATGTATCGTCGATGCCGTTGTCCCTGTATGCCCTGACTGCGTTCAGAATCCCGCATTTCAGAGTGTCGTAGGTGTCGACGAGCAGGATGAGGGTTTCGCCCGTGTGGCTTTTTATATAGGAATCGAATGCCTTGTATTCTCCGGCTACCGAGCATCCGAATGAAGTGACATAGCTGTGTGCCATGGTTCCGGTAGAGCCGCAGTCGAAAACGGCTCCGGTAAGGATGTTCGAGGTGTTGGAGCATCCGGCTATGATCGCTGCCTTGGCTCCGTATACTGCCGCCCATGGGCCGTGAGCCCTTCTCGACCCGAATTCGCTTACGGGTTTGTTGGTAGCCCTGCACACTCTCGATGCTTTCGTAGCGACAGCCATCTGATGATTCATGATGCACAGCATGGGAGTTTCGAGTACCTGCGCTTCTATCATGGGGCCTTCTACCGTGATGACAGGCTGGTTGGGAAAGGCGATTTCCCCTTCTCTCATCGCATAGATATTGCCGGTGAACTTCATCTGTGCCAAATATTTCCGGAATTCCGCATAACTTTCTCCCGGCAGAAACTTCTCGAAGAATTCTTCAGGCATTTTCCCGAGGCCTTCCACCATTTCCAGCACTTCTTCCACTCCGCTGACGACCGCCCAGTTGTTGTTTTCAGGGGCTTTCCGATAGAACAGATTGAATATGGCGGTCTTGTCCCTGAATCCGTTGTCGTAGAAGGATTTTCCCATGGTATACTGGTACTTGTCCGAACAGTAGGCAATGTTTTGCATCCGCATACTTTTTATTTTAAACTACGTATACAATCACGCTACGCCTCGGCATAACCGAATAAATTCGTTTCTGCTCTCGGCTTGCAGTTTATTTTAAACTACGTTTACAATCACGCTACGCCTCGGCATAACCGAATAAATTCGTTTCTGCTCTCGGCTTGCTGTTTATTTGATATTGCAAATTTAGAATCTGTTTTGAATTTTCAAAAGATTCTGAATAAAGTCTGAAAAAATCGTAAATTAGCCGGGCGGAAGACCATAGGAAATATTTCGTGCGATCGTTGAACACATTTTTGAAAAATACGCCATGGCCATGAAGAATGCCGAATTGGAAAATCTTTTCGAATCATATACCGGGACTCCGCCGGAAAAAACGGAGGCTTTGACCTCGTCGGGCAGCAACCGTACGTATTACCGTATGACTGCGGGCGGGTTTTCATGCATCGGAGTGGCAGGGACAGTAGTCGAAGAAAACGAAGTATTCTGTGCGATGGCGGAGCATTTTGCCTCCAAAGGGATAAATGTGCCCGCAATTTATGCCTTGAGCAAAGACGGAATGTGTTATCTGCAGGAAGATCTCGGGCGCGAAAGCCTTTTCGACAGGATTTCCGCCGGCAGGATGAGCCGGAACTATTCGACGGAAGATGCTGCCCTGCTGAAAAAGACGATAGCCATGCTTCCGGATATCCAGATAAGGGGTGCGGAAGGATGGGATTTTTCCAAATGCTTGTACAGCAATGAATTCGACAGACGTACAATAATGTTCGACCTGAATTATTTCAAATATTGCTTTTTGAAGACGTCCGGCATCGAATTCGATGAAAGCAGGCTCGAGGATGATTTTGAAAAATTGGCGGAACTTCTGCTGAAATATGATGACAACGCATTCATGTACAGGGATTTCCAGTCTCGCAATGTAATGATGAAGGGTGACGAGCCGTATTTCATCGATTTTCAGGGAGGACGGCGCGGGCCTTTGTGCTATGACCTGGCTTCATTCGTCTGGCAGGCCAAATCCGATTTCCCCCGGAGTCTGAGAGAGGAGCTCGTGTCGGAATATCTGCAGGCATTGAAAAAATACCGGGCAGTGGATGAGGCTGAATTCAGAAAGGAACTGCGCCTGTTCGTGTTTTTCAGGACATTGCAGGTGCTGGGCGCGTACGGATTCAGGGGCGGTTTCGAGAAAAAACGACATTTCATAGAAAGCATTCCTTATGCCGTGGCCAACCTCAGAGACGTTTTGCCTGACATGGCTCCGTTTTTCCCGTATATGGCCGAAATTCTATGGCACCTTGCCTGTCTTCCACGGTTTTGCAGAAAAGAAGAAGACAGGTCTTCGTCTGCGGCGCCCCTGAAAGTGAGGATATTCAGCTTTTCTTATAAAAAAGGTGTGCCCGAAGATGTTTCGGGCAATGGCGGAGGCTATGTTTTCGACTGCCGGGCCATCCACAATCCGGGGAAATACGAAGAATACAGGTTTAAAACAGGCATGGACAGGGACGTAAAGGACTTTTTGGAACAGAACGGAGAAGTCCTGCCGTTTCTCGAAAACGTATATTCTCTCGCCGATGCACATGTGGAAAAGTATATCAGGCGCGGATTCACTGATCTGATGTTTTCCTTCGGGTGCACCGGAGGACAGCATCGCTCGGTGTATTGCGCGGAAGCCCTGGCTGCACATCTGAGCTCGAAATACAGGATAGGGAT
>CALUSD010000066.1 GCA_944323295.1 uncultured Bacteroidales bacterium
TCAAACGGTGTCCTGAAATGTCCGCGGCTGTCCCTGCCTCTCATGAAGTCCTTTATCGGGTCAAAATAACGGCGGTATGACCTGCTTCTGTCCAGGAAATATTCATGATCCTCGTCATAGCCAAGAACTTCGGCCGCCGCTGCTACGGAGGCATCTGCTATGGCATATTCCATATCGTATGCTACCGATTCAAGCATCTTGTCACAAGGAATATAGCCGTATTCCATACGCAGATCCTGCCCACGGTCAGGACGCATTGCCGAATTCTTCATGGCTTCAAACGCAAGGTCATGGTCGAAACCTCCGAATCCCTTTATCACTGCATCGGCTACAGGCATGATGCCGGGATTTCCGACCATACAGTCTGTCTCGCAACCCCACAGATGCCATACCGGAAGTTTGCCCTGATGCTGATATATTTTCAGCATCGTGTTTATCATGTCCGGCATCTTCTCCTGATGGATTATAGTCATCAGAGGCATCGCCGCACGGTAAGTGTCCCAGAGGGAAAATGTAGTATAGTTCGTGAAATCTCCTGCTTCATGTATCTGGTGATCAGCTCCGTAATAGCTTCCGTCCGCATCACAGAAAAGAGACGGAGCAATCATCGTATGGTACAGAGCCGTATAGAAAACCTTTTTCGCCGATTCGTCTTCGGTCTCTACTACGATTTTGGACAGTTCGTCGTTCCATGCCTTGTCTGCCGCCTGAGCAGTGGCATCGAAATCCCAGCCCGGAAGTTCCGCAGACAGATTCTTCCTCGCCCCTTCTATGCTGACAGGCGACAGAGCCACTTTCAGAAGAACCGCTTCGTCTTTTTCCATGCTGAAGGAAGCCCGTCCGTACATGTCGTCTTTCCCATGTAAGGTAAAACTGTCGAACGGCTTCGAGAATTCCGCCACAAAATACACTCTCTGGTCTCCGGCCCAGCCTTTCGACCAGCGGCATCCCTCGATGCGGTTGTTTCCGACCGCTGTCATCTCCGTCTTTACAGGCTCGTCCCAGCAACCGCCGTTCTCCAGATCGAAAACTATGGCTGCATCGTCGGCCTGAGGGAAAGTATATCTGTGGAATCCGACCCTTGCCGTAGCCGTAAGCTCCGCAGTGATGTCATAACGGAGAAGAGGGACGCTGTAATATCCAGGACGGCTGATTTCCTTCGTCCTGTCCGCGTATGACCACAGGCCTGACTGCAAGTCGTCCTCTGTTCCTCTTGCATACGTAACATCTCCTGTTATAGGCATTACCGTAATGTCAAACAAGTCTCCGATGCCTGTCCCGCTCAAATGAGTATGAGAAAATCCTATCACTGTCGAATCGTTCTCATGGTAGCCGGAAGTCCAGTCCCACTCCTCCGGGATGCTGGTTGGTCCGAGCTGGACCATGCCGAAAGGCACATTGGCCCCGACAAAGACATGGCCGTGACCACCGGTACCGATTTTCGGATCGACGAACTGCGAAAACCGGTCATTTCCGGCATCGCTACAGGCAGACAGCATTGCCGCTCCTGCGACCAATATCAATAATTTATGATTCATATTCACATCATTTTTCAAAAATTACCGTTCCGGCTTCAAGCAAATCCGAGTGTGAGATTCGGAAACCCTTAATGTATTTCTCTCCGGCCTTGACCCTCGATGAATATCCGTCTCTAACCCTATTTTCTATCACCAGAATGTCATGGCCACCGGCATAATCCGGTTCGAGTTCTATCTCCACTCTGTCGAATGCGGGAACAGTCAGGGTATAGGACGGATTCCCGGGACAGTCCGGGTAAAACCCCATCATCGAGAACACCGCCCAGGCTGACATCGTGCCGGTATCGTCATTGCCCGGAATCCCGTCCGGAGCGGCCCTGTAATATTTCTCCAACAATTCCCTTACTGTCTTCTGCGTTCTCCATTCCTCTCCAGGGAAATAACTGAAAAGATACGGATACGCTATATCCGGCTCATTCGCCGGGTCATAGAGGCCTTCATCGAAAACCATCTGTAGTTTTTCAACGAATTTCCTTTTTCCGCCCATCAGTCCGGCAAGCCCTTTCACGTCATGAGGAACATAGAATGTATAATTCCAGGCGCTGCCCTCATGGAACCCAGGGGCCGTCTCGAAATTCTCCCCCTGACGCGGATCAAAAGGTGAATAGAACGAGCCGTCAGCCATCAGAGGCCTGAGCGTCCCGTATTCGGGACAATAATAATGTCGGTATCCTAGCGAGGCCCTCCTGAACCTCTCCGCATCTTCCTTGTGGCCGAGAGAGTCTGCCAATACCGACAATGCGTAATCCGCGACATAGTATTCAAGGGCATGCGAAACGGCATTGTCTCCGGAAAGGTCTGCGGCATAGACGCCCAAAGGGATATACCCTCTTTCGATATACGGATCAATATCAGGACGCATCCTGTTCTCCGCACCCGGTGTAGTAGCAGACTTGACAAACGCTTCATATACAGTCTCCATATCGAAGTCCCTCAAACCTTTCAGCCAGGTATCAGTGATGACCGGGATGGCAGGATCACCCTCCATCGTGAAAGTCTCACGCCCGTAAAGCTCCCATTTCGGCATCCAGCCCCATTCCTTGTAAATGTCAATCATCGAACGCACCATGTCGAGCTGTCTTTCGGGAAACAGGAGCGTCATCAACTGATGCAGATTCCTGTATGTGTCCCATAACGAGAACACCGTATATCTGACATGGCCTTCAGTCACTTTCCCGACGCCGTCGCTTTCCATAAGGGGATATTCCCCGTTCACGTCATTAAGGATATTCGGATGTATGAGTGTATGATAAAGAGCGGTGTAGAAAACTGTTTTCTGCTCCTCGGTACCGCCGCAGACCTTTATCCTCGACAGGTCGTTCGCCCATTTTGCCTCGGCTTCGCGCCGCACTTTCTCAAAATCGAACACTCCGCCCTGTTCCGCATCGAGGTTTTCCCGGGCATTCTCAATGCTCACGAACGACACTCCCATCTGGACATCTATCTGCTCGCCTTCTTCCGTATCGAAACTGAACCAGTAACCGATGTCATCTCCGGCAAGTTCCCGTCCGTAGTCTGTGTATATCTTGTATTTCCCGTTATCCGGAGTCCATTCGGCTTCCACGCCTTTCATCGCCCTCTGTTTCTTCCAGTAGCCGCTTGCCTTCGGTGTCTTGCTCACACGGAGAACGAAGTATATAGGGAAGACCGCCTGCGGATTGTAGCAGAAAGTACCGAGCAGTTTCATTCCCTCTATCTCAGTGTCACTGACTTTACGCACCATCGCACCTGTCTCGTTCGTCAGGCCTTCCCCGAGATTCAGCAGGATATTGCCCTGTCCTGCAGGGAAGGTATAGCGTTCAGCTGAAGTCCTGGCAGTGGCCGTGACCTCCGTCCTGATACCTGATGACATAAGCAGATTCGAATAATACCCCGGACTTGCCCGTTCGTCCGTGTATTCCGAGCCGTAGACATGATAGTCAACATGAAGCGGCCCGGCAGTCGGCATTACGAGCAATGAGCCCAGTTCCGGACAGCCTACACCGCTGAGATTCACATGGCTGAAGCCAGTGAAGTATCTGTTTTCATGGCAATAGGGAGTCGACCACCACCTGCTGTCCTTGTCGTATACGTTCAGATCAGACCCCATCACGTTGAACGGAGACACGGACATCATTCCGTTAGGGCATACCGCACCGGGATTCGTAGTCCCGAAATTGGTAGTTCCTATAAAGGAATCGACATAATCCACCGGATCGGCGGCAAGGGTCATAACCGATGTGCAAAATATCAGCACGAGGATTCCGGTAAATTTTTTCCGGACGACAGACAGTATCATACGATGCTATTACGTTTGGTAAAGTCAATGATTTCAGGGATGTAGCCGAAGGCAAGGCCTACTACCGTATCGGCACACCCGTAGTAGACTGCAATGCGTCCCGTGACTGGATCATGAAGAGCCGCGCACGGAAAGCAGACATTAGGCACGTCACCGGTGCATTCGTAGATGGTCTCCGGATGTAACAGATATGGGCCTGTCCTGGCTGTCACTTTCCACGGCTGATCAAGATCAAGCAATGCGGCACCGAAAGAATAGTTGTATCCCTGACAGGTGCGGTGCACCCCGTGATAGAACATGAGCCAGCCTTCGGAAGTTTCGATTGGAATCGGACCGGCTCCGATCTTGCAGCACTGCCATGCACTTTTATCAAAATCCGACGGCCCCATCACGAAACGGTGGCGGCCCCAGTATTCAAGGTCGGGCGACTCGGAGTAGAATATGTCCCCGAACGGAGTATGACCGGTATCAGACGGACGCGAGAGCATGGCGAAACGGCCGTTGATTTTCCGCGGGAACATCACCCCGTTACGGTTGTACGGCAGAAAGGCATTTTCCAGCTGATGGAATGTCCGGAAATCATCCGTCCACGCCACACCTATGGTAGGACCATGGTAGCCGTTGCACCATGTCACATAATACCTGTCATCTATACGGCACACGCGAGGGTCATAGCCGTAGACCCACTGCCCGATTTCAGGATTGCCGCAATCGAATTTCAAGGTATCGGGACCAATGTCCCAATCTATGCCGTTTTCCGAAAATCCGACATGAAGCGTCATGCGTATATTGGTGTCGTCGACACGGAAAACCCCGGCGAAGCCATTGCCGAACGGCACCACAGCCGAATTGAAGATACTGTTGGAGTCCGGAAGTGCATCCCTTTTTATTACCGGATTTCCGGAATAGCGCCACATCACTTTGGCCGAGCCTGCAGGACGGTCCTCCCACGGCATTGCAGCCAGTGGCATTCCTTTAATCTCTATTGCTCTCATAGTCTTTATATTCTCAAGATTTTTTATCAGCATAAGTGAACGGCAAAAACTTCGTCATTACGAACACCGGCACGACAGCCAGCATCACTATCACGAAAAACCATTTATAACCCACAGCATCGCTCAGGAAACCGGACACCGCTCCGGTCATCATCACCGACAGGTTCATGATGCCGGAAGCGAAGGCGTAATGCGCCATCTGATGTCTCCCCGGTGCCACCTGCTGCATCATGAACAGGGTCAGGCCGACGAAACCGAAGCCGTAGCCGAAATACTCCAGCACAATACCTCCTCCTATAAGCCACATCGACTCAGGCTGTGTCCAGGCAAACCATGTATAAACCAGAAACGGGATATTGAAGATGCATACCAGTGAATACAAAGATTTCTTCAAACCTAAATGCGCGATATAGTACCCTGCCAGCAAAGAGCCGAGAACAAATGCCGCCGCCCCGAAAGTCCCGTAGTACAGACCTATCTGCTGTTCCGTCAGCCCCAATCCGCCTTCATCAATGCCGGCTTTCAGAAACAGCGGAACGATTTTCATAACAAACCCTTCTCCTAACCTGTATAGTATAATGAACAGGATGTACCACCAGATATATTTCTTCGTAAAGAAATCTCTGATGACCGCCCACAACTCATGAAGCCTGTCCGATGCCGTACCTCCAGTCACTGCCGCCGCCTCTCCCGACGGAAGGGTCTTCGCATGATACAGTCCTAAAACGACCATCAGTACGGAAGCCGACAGCATGATTGCAGTCCATGCGGACAATGCAGCTCCGAACTCATCCGCACCTGATGCCCTGAACCTGTCCATCAGCACTCCTGCAAGATAAACCAGAAGACCTGTCGCCACTAACTTCGCAAGATTGTAGAACGCTCCCTGCCACCCGATATACTTGGCCTGGTCAGTCTGCGACAGTTCCGCCATATAGAGCCCGTCCAAGGCAATGTCATGGGTTGCTCCGCTCAATGCCACGACCGTCAGCAAAGCTATACAGACAGCAAAGAAAGACGGAAGATGAAGTGCAAGAGCAACCAGACCGAATCCTATTCCTGAAAGCAATTGTGTAGCCACGACAAAGAATTTCTTGGTCCGGAACATTTCCAGAAACGGACTCCACAGAAACTTCAGAGTCCAAGGGAACATTATCACCGAGGTCCAGAGCGCGATTTTGCTGTCTTCAATGCCGAGACCTTTAAACATAAGCACACTAACCATATTAAGAACTACGAACGGCAGTCCCATTGCAAAATATGCGCTCGGAACCCAGCGCAACGGCGAGATTCTCTTATTGTCAATACCTGTCATAACTCATTCCCTGATTTCACTTTATGATCACTGTCCTCCGTGTCGGTCCAATTCCTTTAACTGTCAGACTCTTCCAGCTGGAAGGCAACACTGAACTGACCTGGGATATTCCTTCATCAGTGATTTCAAGTCCAGCAAATCCATTCAGCACCGCCTGCAGGAGACCTCCTGCGCCCGTCATGAAATAAGGATTATGCGATGAGGGCGTTTCGGCCAAAGCTCCGAAAGGAGGTCGGGCAAACGGCCTGTAACAGCGTCGGAACATCTCTTCAGCCTTATCTTCATTCCCCAATCTGGCATACTGGATACAGAATATGCTCCATGTCATAGCCGGTCCGTTCACCGGATCCACACGGGACTCGTAATATTCAAGATCCCTTAGCAATTGCCGTCTGTCATCAATGATACCGAGCGGATAACCCAGAAGATTCACATCAGCCTGCTTTATCATACCGCCGTCATACCCTTCATGCTCCATGGTCACACCATTGTCGTCCCTCAATATCCTCAATCCCCCGGAAATCTTCATCCACTCAGAGGGCAGCCGTTCACCGCACAGGACGGATGCTTCAGCGGCACATTCAAGGACCTTTGAAACCGCCCCGTTCGTAAAGGCATTGTCAATCACATTATTTGCATACTCATCTGCCCCCACGACACCGGTTATCGAATAAGTGCCGTCACCGTTGTCCCTCACCCTGTCAGTCCAGAACTCCGCCACCGCTTTCAGCAGCGGCCAGCCCTTGTCCCGAAGCCATTGCCTGTCTTTCACAACACACCAGTAGTTCCATGCCGCTATCCCGACATCCGCCGTAATATGATGCTCCATCGGTCCGGTAAGTGCCCATACAGGAGTGGACTCCTGTCCGAACTCATCGGACTCCCACGGGAACATCACCCCATCATAGCCGGAAGCCATCGCCCTCATCCTCGCTGCAGGCAGTCTGTCGAGCCTGTAATCGATCATAGATTCAGCCAATCCATGATTCAAGAGCAGAAGCGGGGGAAACATCCACATCTCGGCATCCCAGAATATATGCCCGTTATACCCCTGTGACGAAAGCCCCATAGGAGGGATGCTCAGCCTCGTTCCCTCCCTGCAGGAGCCGTAAAGACTGAAAAGAGCCAGTCTTACGGTCTTCTGCGCTTCCGGATCCCCCTCGATCTCAATGTCTCCGCGCCATAGTTCCGACCAATCAGTCCTATGTCCTGCCAAAACCTCGTCTACAGAGATCCGGTCTATATAGACAAGTTGCCTGACAGCCTCATTCCACGGGTCACTGAAATCCGCAGTAGAACATACTGACGCAGCCAATGTAAAATGTCCGGTCTGTCCTTTGGAAAGTGAAAAAGAAATAATATCCTCATCCGAATTTCCGGAACGGGAAAGACTCTCCCTGTCAGAAATAAATGATGATGCCGCAGCCACTTCATACCGTCCGCCGGAAGTCGGAGCCGTGGCCGTCAGAAAGTCCAGTTTCCGGCCCTCGATCCAGAAAGATTTCCTGTCACGGACAACAGCTCCATATTCATCTTCAGGCACAGCCATCATATTCCTGAACTCCAGCCCGACATCATCAAGAGCCGACACTTCCACATCCATAAGCATCGAATACGGAAGATTCCTCAATGCCGTAAACGAATACCGTACACGGACTTTCCCATCAGCTACAAATTCCGTGACATGCTCCGCTTTCCTGAGATCTATGCTCTGATGCCAGTCGCAGACATCCGACATCGGGAAACCGTCTATGGACATTGCAAGACAAAAAGGATTGATCCCCCTTACCGTCCGGTTAACATAATCAGGGGCAAGCCTGTCCGACACATTGTTCAGCATTATGTGCCTCACTGAAAACGGCTCCCTCCATGGAAGCAGGCCCAATATCCCGTTGGCTACAGGAACTCCGGTATAATCAGCTCCATAATCGTCCGTCTCCAGAACCCATCCGTCACCGCTGTTTGCATAGATATCGGTTTTATCAACCGGCTTCAGCACTATCGCCTGACCGCCATCGGCTGACATGGCGATATCCAGAGTATCGGAAGCAGTGACAGTCTCTGTCAGAATCCTGTATGCTGTCTTGTCAGAAGCCCGTGTACCGTCAGGCTGGACAATTATCGGAGCATCAGGGTCATCGGCATAGATTTCAGCATGATAGACTGTGCCCGGATCCAGAAAGTCCACAGGTACGGCAACCGTCCGCGCATCATGGTTCGTCCCGGCCCCGAGAAAGAATCT
>CALUSD010000067.1 GCA_944323295.1 uncultured Bacteroidales bacterium
TTAAATTAGGTATTAACGGATTTGGTCGTATCGGCCGTATGGTATTCCGCGCAGCTGTCGAGAATTTCTCGAACGACATTCAGGTAGTAGGTATCAATGACCTGCTCGATGCTGATTATCTGGCTTACATGCTCAGATATGACTCGGTTCACGGTCATTTCAACCATGATGTGAAAGTAGAAGGCAACTACATGATCGTTGATGGAAACAAGATTCAGATTTTCGCTGAGAAAGATCCATCCAACATCACCTGGGGCGCTCTCGGTGTAGATGTAGTGGTAGAGTCTACCGGATTCTTCCTTACCGAGGAGCTCGCTTCCGCACACATCAAGGCAGGTGCAAAGAAAGTCATCATGTCCGCTCCTTCAAAGGACGCTACGCCAATGTTCGTATATGGTGTAAATGACAAGACATATGCAGGTCAGCCTATCATTTCCAACGCATCCTGCACGACCAACTGTCTTGCTCCTATCTCCAAGGTCCTCAACGATACTTTCGGAATCAAGAGAGGTCTCATGACTACAGTTCACGCTGCTACCGCTACCCAGAAGACCGTAGACGGTCCTTCAAAGAAAGACTGGAGAGGCGGCCGCGGTATCCTCGAGAACATCATTCCTTCATCTACCGGAGCTGCAAAGGCAGTAGGCAAAGTGCTTCCTGAACTGAACGGCAAACTTACAGGTATGTCCATGCGTGTTCCTACCTCCGACGTATCCGTAGTTGACCTTACCGTTGAGCTTGAGAAAGCAGCCACTTACGAGGAGATCTGCGCTGCCATGAAGAAAGCATCCGAGGGCGAACTCAAAGGCATCCTCGGCTATACCGACGAAGCTGTCGTTTCTACGGACTTCCGCGGCGACTCCCACACTTCCATCTTCGATGTGAAGGCCGGTATCCAGCTCGATCCTACTTTCGTAAAGATAGTTTCATGGTACGACAACGAGTGGGGTTATTCAAACAAGGTTTGCGAAATGGCTCGCGTCATCAGCAAATAATTCCGATAACCTTATCGAATATATTGAGCCTGTGTCAAAATGGTGAATTTTGACGCAGGCTCTTGCGGTGTGTCAGAATTGATAAAATGCAAGGCAATGAGGGTGAGGGCGACAGGAGTTTACTTCCGTAAATGACTTAGCCCGAATCCCGATAATAACGCTGCAGTTTGCAATTATGACATACCGCCATTTTTATATGAATTTTTTGTAACTTCACCGGTCATTTGACAGGAATGCGTATGACAGATAAACTTTGGAACAGCAACTATCTCAAGATATGGACGGGAAACTTTCTGCTGAACTTTTCCTTTACCCTCATCGTTCCGCTTCTTCCGCTTTATCTGAGCGAGAGATTCGGTGCGACGAACGATACCATAGGTATGGCGTTGGCCGGCTATACGCTCATGGCTTTGATTATAAGGCCTTTCAGCGGCTATATCGTGGATAATTATCCGCGCAAGACTGTCTTGTTGCTCTGCAATTTTTTCTTTTTCCTGCTTTTTTTCGGTTATATAGTGGCAGGAACCCTGACCATGTTCACGATATTCAGAACATTGCACGGCGCACCTTTCGGGTCTGTGACCGTAGCTGCAAGTACCGTAGCCATCGACGTCCTGCCATCTTCTCGGAGAACTGAAGGCATAGGATATTACGGGCTCAGCAATAATCTCGCGACAGCTCTCGGTCCTGTTCTGGCGATTTATCTGCTCCAGGCTTTTGAAGGAAATTTCCAGGCATTGTTCTGGATTTCGACAGCTTTTTCACTTGCCGGCCTGCTCATAGATGCTTCCATAAAACTTCCCGTGCGGGAGTTCAAACCGGAAAAACAGGTGATTTCTCTCGACCGCTTCTTCCTTCTGAAAGGCTGGAGGGAGGCGCTTGCCATTATATGCTATTCATTCAGTTACGGAGTCGTTTCCACATACGTGGCCATATATGGCAAGGAGGAGCTCGGCATTACAGGCGGTACAGGTATATTTTTCTCCCTTTTTGCCATCGGGCTTATAGTCTCGCGTCTTACCGGAGCAAAAGCCTTGCGGCAAAACCGGGTGACATACAACGCTTCCGTCGGGACAGTCATAGCCATGTGCGGGTATCTGCTTTTTGCCGGAGTGCACAATCCTGTCGGATATTTTGCTTCCGCTTTCGTGATAGGTCTCGGCAACGGCCACATGTATCCCGCATTCCAGAACATGTTCATCAATCTTGCGGAAAACAGCCAGCGGGGTACGGCCAATTCTTCCATCCTGACCTCCTGGGATGCGGGCCTGGGCCTCGGCGTCCTGTTCGGAGGTATTCTTTCGGAGCATTTCGGATATCACTCTGCATTTTGGGCAGCCCTCCTTATCAATGCAGCCGGCGTTCTCTGGTATTTCCTGCACGTACGCCGCCATTTCGAGGCGAACAAGCTGAGGTGACAGGCCCGAAGATACGATTTTGTGAAAATTCGTGCATGACAGGTTTGCAATTAGGATTAAAATGGCTATCTTTACGGGGCAATAATTAAATTTTAATAATTCTAAATTGAAAAGTCATGAAGGATCTGAAAGGTACAAAGACCGAGGCTAATCTCCAGGCAGCATTTGCAGGGGAGTCTCAGGCACGCAACAAGTACACATACTACGCATCAAAGGCCAAGAAGGACGGATATGTTCAGATAGCATCTATTTTCGAGGAGACTGCGAACAATGAAAAGGAGCATGCCAAGATATGGTTCAAACTTCTGCATGGCGGAGATATTCCTGGTACTGAAGCCAATCTTTTGGATGCTGCCGAGGGCGAGAACTACGAGTGGACCGACATGTATGCAGGTTTTGCAAAGGATGCCCGTGAGGAAGGATTTACAGAGATAGCAGTGCTTTTCGAGAAAGTGGGCGCTATCGAGAAAATGCATGAGGAGCGCTATCGCAAGCTGCTTGCCAATGTAAAGGACGGGCTTGTTTTCTCAAAGGATCAGGATATGATCTGGGAGTGCTCGAACTGCGGACATATCGTGATCGGGAAGAAGGCTCCGGAGATTTGTCCGGTTTGCAAGCATCCGAAGAGCTACTTTAAGCTCCACACAGAAAACTATTGATTTTTTTGTCAGAACGGGCGCATTGCGGCGTTGCTGCGGTTTCGTGCTCGGTCATTTACGGAAGTAAACTCCCGCTGCCCTCACCCTTGCGGCCTTGCACTGCACCCGTCCTGACAAAAAAAACAGATCGAAAACGGCGGGCGCATTGCGGCGTTGCTGCGGGATTCTGGCTCGGTCATTTACGGAAGTAAACTCCCGTCGCCCTCATTGTTGTCATCTCGAGCGCAGTCGAGAGATCTGACATATGAAAAAGAAACCGACCTCAAAATTTTTGGGTCGGTTTCTTTTTTGTATGACTGTCATGCCGTCTTTAAATGATTTAATACATACCGCTACTTGGAAACCATCGCATTTATCAGATTCATGATGATGTAGATGATGAAAGTCAGCAGGATGATCATCGACCAGTTCAGGCCGAGCAGGGCCACCAAGACGGTGCAGACGCAGAAAACTCCTACGAATGCTATTCTCATCCGGTAGAGAGGTGTCACTGCCTGTCCGCCTTTTTTGAATTTCATCGAGAACATGGGTATCGAACTGACCATCAGTGCGGACAGTATGACCGTATAAAGGACTATGAAAATCCGGCTCGAAAGCCAGAGGTCCATCATGCTGTCGGACGTGACGTATACATAATATATGAATGAGCCTGTAATCATGGCCGAGGCCGGTGTGGAAAGTCCGCGGAATGTTTCAGTCTGGCTGTCGTCAATGTTGAACTTGGCAAGCCTGAGAGCCGAAAAGACTACAAGCAGCAGAGGCACGTATGTCCATATACCTGTCAGGCCTGCAGCGATGCTTCCTTCCCGTAGCATTACGGCCGGCAAGAGACCGAAACTTACCAAATCGGACAGGGAGTCCAGCTCCTTGCCGACAGGGGAGTATGCATTCAGCATCCTGGCGCTCAGTCCGTCGCAGAAATCGCAGACTGCGGCGGCTATCATCAGCAGGAAAGCCGCGTCGAGCCTGCCCTCGAAAGCACATATCACACCGATGGCCCCGCACAGGAGATTCATCGATGTGATAGTGTTCGGAATATGTTTGATTATATTCATCTGTTCCGTTTCCGAGGTGACACCCTCATGACAAAAATGTAAACATATATTCGGGAATTTCTATTTTATCCCGAGCTTCTTGCGGATGTCCTTAGGTATGGCGTTCTTGTTCACGACTATGTTCATGGTCTTGTACCTGACGAAAGCATCGGATGCATACCAGATACCGTCGTATTTCCCGGCATCTCCCCAGGAATTCTTCACCATGAAGAATTTGTTCCCTTCCTGATCCTGTGCGATACCGTAAATATGCATTCCGTGGTCGTCGGTAGTCAGTTTCCTGTCGTAGTCATTCTGCCTCATTTCCTGGGTGATTACCTTCTCTTCGACACCGGCATTGTCCTCGGACACCTTTTCCTCTGCCTTGCCTACCCATTTCTCCTGGTCGGAGCCTGCGCCCGGCTTTTTGTCCACGTCAGGCACGGTGGCAATACCGTCTCTCGTAAAGCCGGTTTCGCTCACATCCGAGCCCCAGGCTATCGTATATCCTTTGTCGATGGCATTGTACATCACTTCCATGAATTCGTCGAGCGGGAGATTGTAGGATGAATCCCATCTCCAGTTGTCGCAGACTTCTATGACGAAGCTGGAATAGAACGGATGATGCGTAAAGGATGTGAGTGAAACATAGTCGTCCGGATTTATTCCGAGATAGTCTCTGTATGACTCCGGAGTATAAGTGACCCCGTCCACTTCGAAAGTCTCGGGAATTTCACCGAGGTAGGCTTCCAAAATGCCGTCCAATCCATTCACCCAGGCCGTAGTGAGCGTCCTGTTCGGATTCTTGACGATGGCATCCACATATCCTTTCAGACCTTCGTCCATTTCGAAATGTTCCGGTTTCTCTGTACCGTAGTTCAGTCCCGGCATGACATCCTGAGGCACGATTCCGTAGTCCCTTATCACGTGGAGCACGTCACCGAACGAGCTGCCTGCCGCGAAATTCAGATGGCCGTCCAAACGGACGTACTTTATGCCCCTGTCATGGTAGGATTTGGACACTACGAACATTTCCGAAAGATCGAGACTGTCGATTCCTTTTTCCTTCATTATCTCCGATTCGATGAATGAAAGGGCCGAGAAGCACCAGCATGTCCCGGACCTGTACTGGTTTTTGACAGAAGTGACAGGATTCTCCTTGATCACGGTAAATTCATATTCGGAACTCTTTTTTGCAGTAGAATCCGTCTTTTCCTGTGCGAAGCCCGACACTACGGTCAGTGCCAACGCCATAGTAGCAATAAATCTCTTCACCATTGTTTTTCGAATTAATAATTTCCGGTATGAGCCGATTGAAAATCGTGCAAAGTTAGCATTTTTACGGAACAAATCAATTTTTCAGAAAGCCAAGAGCCTTTTCGACAAGAATACGTTCGCTGCCCGGGGTATAGCCCGTATGAGAATAGACCGTCTCCCCTCCGACCACTATCATGACGAATGGTATCGAGCTTATATTCAACGATTTCGCAAGAACGCTGCTTTCATCCGTATAGACCTCGTATGGCCACATCTTCGTCTTTACCGTAGAGAGGACACGCGAAGCGGAACGTGCGTTGTCGATGGAAATAGCTGCGATTCTCAGTTTGTCCGCCCAAGTATCTTTTATTTCAGCCAAGGCGTCCAGCTCATTCTGGCACGGCTTGCACCATGTCGCCCAGAACGATACTATGACTACGTCGTCCTTCAGGACATCTTTCATCTTGACCGTATTGCCGGAAAGATCCTTTACGGTCATGTCTGGAGAAATTTTCTGTGCTGAGCAGCACAATGCGGTTGCCGTCAAGGCAATAATGAGCATGGAGATAAACTTTTTCATTGTATCGATTTTTTATTGTTGTCCGTTTCGGACAATAAATATAGAAACTGTTCGGGAATTTTCAGCAATCGTGTCAACAAACTATTCAGGGAAAAACATTATTTTTGTAAAAATTAAAGATGAATTATGGAAAAATGTCTCAAGGAAAAGCTCGTGGCGTGGGCGGAGAAATACGATGATCCGGTCTATTTCGAAGAGGATCCGATCATTTTTCCAAAGCGTTTCGTCTCGAAGACGGAATACGGGACTGCCGCTCCGGGATACAGGCTGGCCGACGTGGAGATTGCAGCATTGGTGGCAGCCCATCTTGCATGGGGCAGGAGGTCGATGATAGTGAGGGACTGCGAAAGGGCGATGGAGGAGATGTCATGGAGGCCTTACGACTATGTAATGAACGGAGAATACAGGGATGAGGATGCAAGCCTGCACAGGACGGTGAAATGGAGCGAGTTCGCGCAGATCTGTACGAGGCTGAAAGCCGTATATTCCGAGACAGACACCATAGAGCATCTGACCAATGCTCAGATACGTACCATGATTTATGGCAGAAAAGCGGATCCGAAGGCCCCGGACAAGAAAATCAACATGATGAGACGCTGGATGGTGAGAGATGACGGAAAGGTAGATCTCGGGGTATGGAAACACAGCAGCAAGACAGACCTGCTGATCCCGTTGGATGTCCATGTCTATGAAATGGCCGCGGAGATAGGGCTGACTTCAAGAAAGCAGAAAGATATCGTGACGGTCAGGGAGATAACCGATGCTTTCAGAGAGATTTTTCCGGACGATCCGTGCAAGGGCGATTTCGCACTTTTCGGGTACGGCCTTTACAGAAAGCAGGAGCAGATGTGAAAAAGGCGGCACGGGACGCTGCGATCAGGTTAAAGAAAAAAGGAGTACGAAATGCCAAGACTGTTCATAATATCCGGATGCAACGGAGCCGGCAAGACCACGGCTTCGTACACCCTGCTGCCTGAAATGTTGGAGTGCAGCCAATATGTGAATTCGGACGAGTTCGCCAAGGGCCTTGCTCCATTCGATCCGGAATCGGTGGCGGTGCAGGCCAGCCGGCTGATGCTCCTGCGAATCAGATATCTGCTCAGAAAGAAGGAGGATTTCAGTATCGAGACGACGTTGGCTACGAGAAGCCTCTTGAAGATGATAGCCGAAGCACAGTCGGAAGGCTATACGGTGACATTGATGTATTTCTGGCTGAATTCGCCGGATCTGGCGGTCGCAAGGGTCAAGGCCCGGGTGGCGGCCGGAGGACACAATATTCCGGAAGAAACCGTGCGGAGACGTTACCGTGTGGGGCTCGGTTATTTTTTCAGGGATTATGCGCCGATTTGCGACCGATGGATTCTTGCCGACAATTCCCGGGTCCCGTTCAAGGTCATTGCCGAAGGCCACAAGAACGAAGTGGCGGTCATAAAGGACCATGAGATTTACAAAAGAATCAAGGAGTCATGTGCGGAATGAATACACGAAATTTTTTGGACAGATTCCGGGTGACCGTCCCGAAGCTCGAGCAGCTTGTCCGGACAGCCCTTGCCCGCGGCGGAGACTATTCCGATCTCTATTTCGAATATACGGTTTATCAGGACTTGCTGTTGAAGGACGGTGAAGTAGCTTCGGGCGGCTTTCATATCGATTACGGTACGGGGATCCGCGTTCTGAAAGGCGAAAGGACAGGCTATGCCTATTCCGAGAGTACGGAAATGCCTGACATGATGGCTGCGGCCAAGGCTGCTGCGCAGATAGCCTGCTCCGATTCGGCTGCTTCCGGTCCGACGTATTGCAGTACTAAGGCGGATCAAAAATCCGTCATGCGCAGCGTCAATGATTTCTATCCCGCGGCCATAGACTGGCACGACAGGGCAGTGTCGGATTTCATCCCGGTCCTGAAAAAGTTGGAGTCGATGATTTTCGCCAAGGAGAAGCGCACCGCAAAGGTTATTGCCAAGCTCTCCTGGTCCGAAAGCGAGATACTGATGTTCAACTCTTTCGGAGAGATTGCCTGCGATTTCAGACCTATCGGAAGCATGGTGGTGTCGGCGGTTTTTTCCGAAAACGGCCAGTCGGAAAACAAGACATCTTCGCGAAGTTTCCGGATGGGTGCCGAGATGATAACAGAAGCCATGCTTCAGGAAATGGCCGAAGAAGTAGTTTCAGGTATCGATGCCCGTTTCCGGGCAATAAGGCCGAAAGGCGGCAAGATGCCTGTGGTCATGGGGGCAGGAGCATCCGGAATTCTGCTTCACGAAGCGATGGGGCATGCATTCGAGGCAGATTTCAACAGGAAGGGCCAGTCCGTGTTTTCCGGCATGATGGGCAGGAAGATATGTGCCGATAACATAAACATCGTGGATGACGGGACCCTGCATGGCAATCGCGGCGCTTGCAACTATGATGACGAGGGTGTTCCCGGACAGAAGACGTATATGGTGAAGGACGGGGTCCTCGAGTCTTATCTTCACGACAGGATAAGTGCAAGATGGTACGGTGTGCCCCCGACGGGCAACGGCAGACGCGAGTCGTTCAGATTCAATCCGATACCGAGAATGAGAGCAACATACATGGAGAGCGGCTCTGCATCTAAGGACGAGCTGATAGCTTCGGTGTCCAAGGGAATTTTCGTGGATGAGTTTTCAAACGGACAGGTGAAGATAGGGGAGGGAGACTTTACGTTTTATGTGAAGAGCGGATTCCTCATAGAGAACGGAAGACTGACCGCGCCGGTGAAAGACATTAATATTATAGGTAACGGACCTCGCGCCTTGGCGGATATCGCAGGCGTGGGGAATGACCTGCTGATAGATAACGGAACATGGACTTGCGGGAAGGACCAGAGCGTGGCGGTGTCGTGCGGGATTCCGACCGTTCTTGTCCGTGAACTTGTCGTAGGCGGACAATGATACCGATATGAAAACCGAGATGGAAGAAAGAATGACAGGGTTGATAACCGATGAAGAGATAAGGGCGGCGGAGGGCTGCATGGACGTGGCAGAACGCTGCGGGGCTCAGCAGGTGCGTGTCGTGCTGAGCAAGAGTACTCTCGATGCCTGCAGCATGCTGAACGGCGGATTGGACAAGGTCTCCCGCTCGTCCGACAGATCCGTGATGCTTTATCTTTTTGCGGATGGAAAATACGGGACCTTTTCTACCAACATGGTGGAGGCCGGGGAACTCGAAAAGTTTGTCAGACAGGCGGTCGGGACGGTGAAAATGCTTGCGGAAGACCGGTGCCGGCGGCTTCCGGAGCCCGAGAGAACTGAAAAGGGTGCGTTGACAGGGCGCGAACTCGGGCTGTATGATCCGGCATACGAACATTTGGATTCGGAAGAGAGGCATGCCGCGGCGCAGCGCGAATGCATTTTCCACAAAGACGACGGTATTGCCGGGCACGGCAGCGATATCCTTTCCGGCAGACATCAAGGGGTGCGGATTGTTTCCGAGGAGTTGGAGTATTCAGACTCCGTGGATGACAGTCTGACCATGGATTCGAACGGGTTCAAAGGCCGTCATACGGAAACCTCTTTTGCCGTCTGTTCCGAAATCACCGTAGAAGCGCCAGACGGCAGGAAATACAGCGGATACTGGTGGGATTCTTCTCCGTTTTCAAGCGGTCTGGTACGGGAGGAATGTTCGAAAACAGCCTTGGAAAGGGCTTTGAGCGGCATCGGCCCGAAAAGACATCGCAGCGGCCGTTTTCATATGGTAGTGGACAGGACCGTAAGTTCGCGGCTTGTATCTCCGCTTTTTTCCGCACTGAATTCGGCATCCATCCAGCAGGAGACTTCGTTCCTGAAAGATTCGCTCGGAAAAAAGATATTCGCGGAAGGGCTTACCATAGCAGACATGGCCAGAAGCCATGGAAAGCCGGGGGCAAGGCTGTTCGATAGCGAGGGCGTGAAGACATGCGACATGGATATTGTCCGCAACGGAGTTGTGGACACGTATTTCACGAATACCTACATGTCTTTGAAAATGGGGATAGCCCCGACGGTGGAAGGTGTTTCACGTCCGGTTCTTCTCCAGTACGACGGCGGACATTCCGGCAGCTTAGACGCGGGTGAGATGATGAAACTTTGCGGCTCAGGAATATATGTCACAGGATTCAATGGCGGCAACTGCAATCCTGCTACGGGCAACTTTTCTTACGGAATCGAGGGCTTCGCTTTCCGGAACGGAAAAATCACGCATCCGGTCAGGGAAATGGTTATCACCGGAGACATGATTTCGCTCTGGAGAAGCCTTGTGTATGCTGGAAGCGATGCACGCGCATGCACCCGGTGGCAGATTCCGACCCTGTGCTTCGAGAATGTGGATTTCAGCGGCTGATGCACAAAACATATGTCGAAAAAAAACTTCATATCGCCCGAATCGGTAGCCGCAATGTTCCCTCCGCGGGACCGGCTCGCCCACAAGGGAAATTTCGGCCATGCCTTTATGGCTGTCGGCAAGCAGGGCATGATGGGAGCTGCCATCTTGGCAACAGGGGCTGCATTGCGCTCGGGATGCGGTCTCGTGACTGTTCATGTTCCTTTCAGCGAGCGCCTTGCCGTCCAGATTTCGCATCCTTCCGCTATCCTCAGTCTCGACAGCCATCCTTATTTTTCAGAGCTGCCGGAGAGTTTGTCGAGGTATTCGGCCGCAGGAGTGGGGCCGGGTCTCGGACAGGCTCCGGAAACCACAGCCGCATTGGAGTCGCTGCTGAAATACGGACTGCCGACTGTCATTGATGCGGACGCCTTGAACATCATTGCTTCGCATCCTGATTTTTTCGCCCTTATCCCGGAAGGCTCGATATTGACGCCTCATGCAGGAGAACTCCGGCGTCTGCTGTATTCCGCTGTCTCGAATGGCGTCATTCCCGGTTTTCATGTTTCTGAAACCTCCGATCCTGCAAAAAGCGATATCTGGCGAAGCGAAGATGAAAGAAATGAAATGGTCATGGCTTTGTCTGCCGATACCGGAGCTGTAATAGTGGCAAAGGGTGCCGGTACCATGGTGTGCCCGCCGTCCGGCAATGCCGTTTTCAACCCTGCAGGAAATCCCGGCATGGCCAAGGGCGGCAGCGGAGATGTCCTGACAGGCCTTATTACAGGTTTCCTGGCCCGAGGCTTTTCCGCGGAAAATGCAGCTGTTGCAGGAGTGTATCTGCACGGTCTCGCCGGTGACCGGGCTGCTGCTGCCATAGGTGAGGAGTCCATGAATGCATCGGACATCCTCTCGTTCCTGTCATGCCGGGTGTAGGCAGAGTTAACTGATCTGGCTGTAATCGCGGACCCTGTATTTCTCCTTGCCCACCTCCTCCGCTATAATCCTGTTTTTCGCCTGACTCAACTTGGGATCATCGTCAAGGACTCTCTGTGCGCATTGCCTTGCATCGTTAAGAATCAGTCCGTCCTTGGCGAGCGAGGCTATATTCAACGTTATGGGCAGACCGCTCTGCTGCGTTCCTTCCAAATCCCCGGGGCCCCGCATTTTCATGTCTTCTTCCGCCAACTCGAAGCCGTTTTCAGTAGCGCACATCAGATTTATCCTGTGTCTGGAATCTTTGCTGAGCCTGCTTCCGGTCATCAGTATGCAATAGGACTTTTCCGAGCCTCTTCCTACCCGTCCCCTGAGCTGATGAAGCTGGCTGAGCCCGAAACGCTCGGCACTTTCTATGACCATAACCGATGCATTGGGGACGTCTACCCCCACTTCTATCACCGAGGTCGCTACCAATATGTCGGCCCGGCCGGCGGCGAAAGCATCCATATTGAACTTTTTCTCTTCATTGCTTTGCTTTCCATGCACTATTGCAGTCCTGTACGGCGGAAAAGGAAATGCTTTCACTATCTGTTCATAGCCGGTTTCCAAATTCTTATAGTCCATTTTTTCACTCTCGAAAATCAGCGGATATACTATGAACACCTGTCTTCCGAGAGCTATCTGATCCTTGAGGAACTTGAAAAGGGCCGGTCTCCTGCTTTCCGTCGCAGCGATGGTCTGTATCGGCTTTCTGCCGGGAGGCAGTTCGTCTATTACCGAGACATCCAAATCCCCGTACAGGGTCATCGCCAATGTGCGCGGAATAGGCGTAGCTGTCATCACCAATACGTGCGGGGCCAGTCCGCATGAAGATTTCCTCCAAAGTTTCGCTCTCTGCTCCACTCCGAAACGGTGCTGTTCGTCTATGATGGCCAATCCGAGATTCTTGAAGACGACATTGTCCTCGAAAAGGGCATGTGTCCCGACGATGATGCCTACAGTGCCGTCTTCCAATCCCGCGTGAATCTCCCTGCGCTCCGCGGTTTTCGAACTTCCTGTGAGCAGGGCGGTCTTTACTCCCGTTCCTTTCAGATATTTGGATATGTTCTTGTAATGCTGCTGTGCCAGCACCTCTGTAGGAGCCATGATGCAGGCCTGGTATCCGTTGCCTGTGGCTATCAGTGCGGTAAGTACGGCCACCATGGTTTTCCCGCTTCCTACGTCCCCCTGGAGAAGCCTGTTCATCTGATGCCCGCTTTTCATGTCGTCGCGGATTTCCGTTATCACCCTTTTCTGGGCTCTTGTCAGGTCGAAAGGAAGCGAGTCATAGCAGATGTTGAAAGCGTCTCCTACTTTCGGCATCCTGATGCCGTTTTCGTTTCTGCTCCGGACGTATTTCTGTTTCAGGAGGGAAAGCTGGAGATAAAACAGTTCCTCGAATTTCAGTCTGTATTTCGCCTTCTCCAAGGAAATCATGTCTTTCGGAAAATGGATATTCCTGACAGCAAAATGAATGGGAACAAGACCTTTTTCCAAGAGCAGATACTCCGGCATCGATTCTTCGATGTCGGGAAGCGCCATGTTCAGGGCGTTTTCCATCAGTTTGTTCATCACCTTTCCGGTGATTCCTCCGTTTTTCAGCCTTTCCGTACTCGGATAGATGCCAGTCATGGTCGCATTCATGAAGCCTGGCCGGTTTTTGTCCTGTCCCGAAGTCTTTACATGATCGACGTCGGGGTGTACCATGTTCAGGCGGCCGTTGAAAACGGACGGTTTTCCGAAAAAAATGTATTCCTCTCCGACCTTCAGCTTGGAATACATCCATTTTATTCCTTTGAAAAATACGAGCTCCATATAGCCGCTGCCGTCGGAGATCTTGACGCTCATCCTTTTGACAGTGTTGAACTTGATGTCTTCTTCAGGAATACTGCCTTTTGCTCCGAAGAGAGAAATTTCCTCTACTTTTGCCTTGATCTGGATGTATGCCATGTCCGGCGTGGCGGCATTTACAGGGATGATGCTGCTTTTGTCGATGTAGCGGAACGGATAGATTTTGATGAGATCGCCGATGGTGCCGACCTGGAGCTCCTGCCGGAGCAATGCCGCTCTTTTCGGCCCGACACCGGGCAGAAACTGGATATCGGTCTGAAGGGCGTTTTTTTCCATATTATCATGTAATCTCGAGCGAATATTCTTCATGTCATCTCGATCGCAGTCGAGAGATCTGTCCATATTCACAGCAGCTCATTCTTCCTGGCAGCATTGTCCGGGACATATCCCGTATCTTCCGGCAGCATCACTCCCGCCGCCATTGCCCCGGCACCTGCCGCCACCGCCAAAGCATCGCATCTTTCGTTTTCCGGGTGTCCGGCATGTCCCTTTATCCATTGGAAACTTACCCGGTGCTGCCTGTAGATTTTCAGAAAGCGTATCCAAAGGTCCGGATTCTTGGCCTTTGCGAAACCTTTTTTCTCCCAGTTGAATACCCAGCCTTCCTTGACAGCCCGTACCACGTAGGCAGAGTCGCTAATTACGCGAATGTCGGCATTTTTCCATTTGACGGTTTCAAGACCGATGATGACGGCGAGCAGTTCCATCCTGTTGTTCGTAGTCATGGCGAACCCGCCTGATATCTCTTTTACCTTTCCACCGCATTTCAGGACGATCCCGTATCCGCCCGGTCCTGGATTTCCGCTCGATGCTCCGTCGGTGTACAGATAAATGGGAGGTCTGACAGAGTCCATCATTCTATGATTTTGCCGCCTTTAGGCTTGACGGAAGTATCCGGCATCACTATCTGCATCCTGTTGGCCTGCAGTTCGTCGTATGCCATCCTGTTGTTGTAGATATCCACGGCAGCATATATGGCCGAAATCATGGAACGTGGATCGGCCACGTCTTTCCCGGCCTTTTCGTATGCCGTCCCGTGGTCCGGAGACGTCCTCACTGCCGGCAGTCCTGCCGTATAGTTTACCCCGTCTTCGAAAGCGAGAGCCTTGAACGGAGCCAGACCCTGGTCGTGATACATGGCGAGAATAGCGTCGAATTTGCTGTAGTTCCCAAGTCCGAAGAAGCCGTCTGCGGAATACGGTCCGAAAGCAAGTATGCCTTCATCGTTGGCTGCATTGATGGCAGGCAGAATGACCGACTGTTCCTCATCTCCGAGAAGTCCTCCGTCACCGCAGTGGGGATTCAGTCCGAGTACGGCGATTTTAGGGGTCCCGATGCCGAAATCCCTTTCCAAAGACTTTTTCATCGACCTGAGCTTGTGAAGGATTTTTTCTACGGAAAGCGCTCCCGGAACATCTTTCAGAGGAATGTGCGTGGTCACTATGCCGACTTTCAGCTGGTCGGATACCATTATCATGGTCACGTCGTCCGTGCCGAACGCTTTTTGAAGGTATTCCGTATGTCCGGTGTATTCGAAACCCTCGTTGTTCATCGCTCTCTTGTTGATGGGAGCCGTCACCAAGGCGTCTATACGGCCATTTTTAAGGTCTTCCACACCTTTTTCCAAGGATGCGATCGCAGCTTTCGCGGAATCCGGAGTCGAAAGTCCGGGCTCTACGAAGACATTGTCCGTCAGGCAGTTCAATATGTTTACCCTTCTCGGATGAGCTTCTTTTGCGTCGGATATCACGTTCGTGTTTATCTGCCCTATGTTGTGTATGAGTTTTTTGTAGAAACCGAAAATTTTGGACGAGCCGTAGATGACCGGAGTACAGAATTCGAGAATCCTTTCGTCCGCAAGAGCTTTTATGATGACCTCATAGCCGATGCCGTTGCTGTCGCCCTGAGTGATGCCTACAACTAATTTTTTTGCCATAGTCCTGGATTTTGTTTTATCTTTGCAAAGATAAGAAACTGTTTTGAAAAATTTTGAACAGTTTCCATGAACTTGTGTTATTGTTGCCCCGCCGGGGCAATGTTTTTCCGAATTTAAATTTTTCACAATGGTCATAAAAGCAGTCATTCCCATAAGAAAAGGCTCGCAAAGAGTTCAGAATAAAAACATACGGCCTTTCGGAGACACGACGTTGCTCGAAAACAAAATTAAAATCCTCAAGGAAGCCGGGATATTCGACGATATCATCGTCAATACCGATTCAGAAGAAGCCATCGAAATAGCTAAGGCGAACGGCATTTCCTGGCACAGAAGGGAGCCTTACTATGCTTCCTCGGCATGTTCAGGCAGCGAGTTTTTCCAGCATCTCGGCATGGTGACCGACTGCGACGTCTTCTGCTATTGTCCGGTCACGTCCCCTTTCGTTTCTTCCGAAACCATGAAAAAATGCAAGGCCCTGTATGAAGAAAAAATTCCTGAGGGCTGCGACTGCGTTTCTACCGTTTCCGATGTCAAGGAATTTCTCTGGCTCGACGGCAAACCTGTCAACTACGACAAGCGGAATGCTCCGAACAGTCAGAATCTTCCGGATATCAAGGCTCTCAATTTCGGTTTTACCCTTGTAAAGCGCGAGTCCCTCATAAAGAACAGGAACATCATCGGCGACAACCCGTTTTTCGTCACTACTTCCGGTATCGAGGCCGTGGATATCGATACGCCTCTCGATTTCTACATAGCCGAACAGATATATAAAAGAGTGATCGTGGAGGGGCGGGATTTGCTTGACTGATTTCCGGAAACAGGTTTGGACTTCGGTTACATATACTGTATCGCCTCGGCATAGCAAATAAATTTGCTCTGCTCTCGGCTTCTATGTATATTTAGCCTGACGGCTACATATACTGTTGCGTCTCGGCAATGCAAAAGTCCTCGACTGCATGCAAACTTGTTTGCATTTGCCTTCGGCCTCTTGCATTGCTCTCGACTTCTGCGATATTTGGACTTCGTCCACATATACTGTATCGCCTCGGCATAGCAAATAAATTTGCTCTGCTCTCGGCTTCTATGTATATTTGCGAGGCGTCCGCGAAATGCTTACCTATGTTTTGGACGTAAAACTTTCAATCCGGTGTGTGGAAACGGGTAAAATGACAAAACGGTTTACCCGTTTCCACGCACCTTAGTCCTGAACAACATGAATTTGTGTTGAACAACATAAATTCTTCGAACTGAATATATTATGAGACTGCCGGCAGAATGGGAAAAACAGAGCGGCGTGCAGCTTACCTGGCCGCATGCCGATACCGAATGGTATCAGTTGGAGAAGGTACTCGGGTGCTATGTGGAGATAGCTTGCCGTATTGCAGAGTATGAACCGCTGCTGATAGCCTGCAGGGATATCGATGAAGCGAAATCGGATATGGTCAGGATAGCCGCGGAGAAGGGGTTGACTCCGGACTTCGACAGGATATTCTATTACCGGACACCGCTGAACGATACCTGGGCACGCGATCATGGCGGAATCGCCGTTTTCGGAGACTGTGGAGAAAAATATCTGTACGATTTCGTATTCAACGGCTGGGGGCTGAAGTTCCCTGCGAATCTTGACAACCGTATCACGCGCAACATCTTCGACCAGGGTGCATTCCGCGATGATGTCATGGGAGTGGACATGCGTCCTTATGTCCTTGAAGGAGGAAGTATCGATACGGACGGATGCGGTACCTTGCTGACTACGTCGGAGTGCCTGTGCTCCGTGAACAGGAATGAATATCTGACCCGTGAGGAAATAGAAGGGGAGCTCAAAAGCGCTTTCGGGCTTGACAGGATACTGTGGCTCGACCATGGCTCCATCATCGGAGACGATACCGACAGCCATGTGGACATACTTGCACGTTTCTGTTCTCCTGACACCATCGCCTACACCCAGTGTACGGATCCAGACGACCCGAACTACGACGGCCTGGCTGCCATGGAGAAACAGCTCAGGGGTTTCCGAACGAAAGAAGGCAAACCGTACAGACTGATTCCTCTGCCTCTGCCCGAGCCTCTTTATTTGGATGACTACAGACTGCCTGCGACCTACGCGAACTTTTTGATTGTCAATGGTGCCGTCTTGGTGCCGGGAGCAGGCGCACGGACGGATGAAACTGCACGGGCACGTCTTCAGGAAGCATTCCCGGACAGGGAAGTGTCTGTAATAGACTGTCGTCCGCTGCTTTCCGGGCACGGTTCGCTGCACTGCATCACGATGCAGTTCCCTCAAGGGTATCTCCGTACGGACTCCGGAAACCCAGCCGACTGAATCCGCCGGCCGCAGTTATGAACAGAAAATTAAAAACAGTATATCATGAATCTTTTGGAAGTGGGAATGGTGCAGATGAGCTGCACGAAAGACATGCAGGAAAACATCGAGAAGGCGTTGACGAGAATCCGCCAGTGCGCCGAGCTCGGAGCGCAACTCATCGTATTGCCTGAACTGCACAATTCCGTGTATTTCTGCCAGCATGAGAACGCCTCTCTTTGCGATCTCGCAGAGCCGGTTCCGGGACCGTCTACCGAGACTTTCGGGGCGCTCGCAAAAAAACTCGGTGTAGTCATAGTGCTGTCGCTTTTCGAAAGGCGGGCTCCCGGGATATATCATAATACGGCGGTAGTCATGGAAAAGGACGGGAGCATAGCCGGAAAATACCGTAAGATGCATATTCCGGACGACCCGGGCTATTATGAAAAGTTCTATTTCACTCCGGGAGACATAGGTTTCAAGCCGATCGAGACTTCGGTGGGCAAACTCGGGGTCTTGGTATGCTGGGATCAGTGGTATCCTGAGGCAGCGAGGATAATGGCCCTGAACGGCGCCCAGCTTCTTATTTACCCTACCGCCATCGGAGGCGTGGCGACTGATTCCCCATTCGAGCAGTCGCTTCAGTGCGATGCATGGCGGCTTGTGCAGAGGGGGCATGCCGTGGCTAACGGATTGCCTGTGATTACGGTGAACAGGACCGGACACGAGGATGATCCGTCCGGCAATACTCCAGGCCTTGATTTCTGGGGCTATTCTTTTGCAGCCGGTCCGCAGGGCGAGATTCTGTCTCAGTTCGACGAAGATGACGACGACTGCAAGGTGGTCGGAGTCGATATGGACAGGACCGAATATGTCCGCAGAGGCTGGCCGTTTTTCCGGGACAGAAGAATCGACGCATACGGAGATATTCTTAAAAGATACGGAAAATAATTATATTGGACACCTTCCTGGAAGTTGTTGTAAAAACGTAAGTTCGACGACTTTCATGAAAGTTGTCGAACTACCGCTCGACGAATTCCTTAGTTCTGAACAACATAAATTCGTCGAACTGACGTTATAAAATAATTTTTATTGCACCGGCGGTGCAACGGTAATATTTTGAAACCATGGCAAATATAGGAACTACATTTACTAAATTCGGGAAAAAGGCCCTCCTGTGCGGCTCTGGCGAATTGGGAAAGGAAGTCGCGATAGAACTTCAGCGTTACGGAGTCGAAGTAGTGGCTGTCGACAAGTATGAAAACGCTCCGGCGATGCAGGTGGCCAATTCCTGCCACGTCATCTCGATGCTCGACGGTATGGCGCTGCGGGAGATCATAGAACAGGAAAATCCGGATCTGATCATTCCCGAGGTGGAGGCTATCGCTACGGATGTTCTTGTGGAACTCGAGAAAGAGGGGTACAATGTCATTCCTACCGCCAAAGCGGCTTTCCTGACCATGAACAGGGAGGGAATCCGCCGTCTTGCCGCCGAGACTCTCGGACTGCCGACTTCGAAATACCGTTTCGCCGAGACCCGGGAAGAATTCGGGAAAGCCGTCGGGGAAATAGGCATCCCGTGCGTGGTCAAGCCTGTGATGAGTTCTTCCGGACACGGACAGAGCGTAATCCGCTCCGCGTCCGACATCGATCAGGCGTGGCATGTTTCCCAGGAGGGCGGCCGTGCAGGCAGCGGAAAGGTGATAGTGGAAGGTTTCGTGGATTTCGATTACGAGATTACCCTGCTGACCGTAAGGCATTGTGCCGGAACCGCTTTCCTGAATCCGATAGGGCATCATCAGGTCGACGGAGACTATCGCGAGTCCTGGCAGCCGCAGCCTATGCCGGATGCTGCCGTGGCGAAGGCCCAGGATATTGCGAAGAAAATTACCGATGCACTCGGAGGCTACGGTATTTTCGGAGTGGAGCTTTTCGTCAAGGGTGAGGACGTCATTTTCAGCGAAGTGTCTCCGCGTCCGCATGATACGGGAATGGTGACCATGATTTCCCAGGACATGTCCGAATTCGCCCTGCATGCACGGGCCGTGCTCGGCCTGCCTGTGCCGGAAATCCGTTTTTACGGACCGTCGGCATCGAAAGCCATAGTAGTGGAAGGAAATACACGTGAATACGAGTTCAGGAATTTGGAAAACGTACTGTCCGAACCTGGCGTCCAGCTCAGGATTTTCGGCAAGCCGGAGATCGCGGGGCATCGTCGTGTAGGCGTGCTCTTAGCTACGGCGGACACTGTGGCAAACGCGTTGGACAAGGTCAACAGGGCATATTCGAAACTTGAGGTGAAGGTATATTGACAAAGTTTTGTAATTTCGGCTGATTTGAGTATTTTTGCAGATTATTTTTAACAGGTAATTTAACGACCTTTAACGTGAAAATCAATATCTTCAGGACGGCCGCAGTCATCGCCATTGCGTCAGCAGTCATAAGCGGCTGCACTACATCGAAGCAGATTCTTTATTTCCAGGACATCGACACGGCGGAAATCGACCGGATAGTCACCAATTACGAACCTGTCATCAAAAGGGACGATATTCTGAAAATCGTCGTTTCAGGCCCTGACAAACTTGTGGTCCAGCCGTATAATCTGACTCTCGGCGAGATGACGAGCTACGGAGGCTCTACTTCTCCGGAGAATGCCACACTCGAATATCATGTGGACAAGGACGGCTTCATCGATTTTCCGGTGCTCGGAAGAATAAACGTATTGGGCATGACCCGGCAGGATTTGGTGGAATATCTCACCAAACATCTGAAGAAAGAGGTCAAGGATCCGGTGGTTTACGTATCCTTTTCCAACTTCAAGATCACCGTCTTGGGCGAGGTCAAGAATCCCGGGACATACAATGTCACTTCCGAACGTATCACCATCCTCCAGGCTCTGGGCATGGCAGGTGACCTGAATCTGACGGCGCGGCGAGACGGCATCATCCTGATAAGGGACGACAACGGGCTGAATACTCATATCAAGATAGACCTGAAAAAAAGCGACATACTGAGTTCTCCGTATTTCTATCTGCAGCAGAACGACGTGATTTACGTGCCGGCAAGCCCGACAAGGGTAGCGACCGCGACTTCCACTTCATTGTGGAGCGTGATTCTGTCCGGTATCACCACGTTCATGTCGGTTATTTCGGTGATTATCGCATTTACAAGATAATATCATGGAAAACAATACAGCAAACAATACTGTTTCGAAGGAAAAACAGGAGGATTCCATCGACCTCAGATATATAGTGGACGTCATATGGGACCTGAAATACTGGATCATACTGTCCGTTTTCGTGCTGATGGTGTTCGGGTATCTTTATTTGAGAGTCGCTACTCCACAGTACACACGCTCCGCTACTGTGCTCATCGCGAACGACCGCATGACAGGGGGCATGGGAGCAGAGATGCAGATTCTTTCCGATATCACCGGAATGAGGGCCAACGGTATCGTGCAGAATGAAATTTATATTCTGAAATCCCGTCCCCTGATGCAGGAAGTGGTCGAGGACCTGTCTCTGAACGTGAAGTATTTCCATAAGTCGAATATTCTGACTACTTCGGAGATGTACAGGAATTCCCCGATAGATTTCAGTCTGATTTCCGGCAGCGAAAAAAACAGATATCCTGCCGTGGCGATAGAGTTCGAAGTAAACGAGGATACGACTTCTTATACGATAAGGAAACTTTCATTCGTTTCAAGTGCCGCCGATGCAAAACATCCCGAACGGAAAGAGTTCAAGGGCAAGACATATAACTTCGGGGATGCCATAAACCTTCCGGACCACAATGTCGCAGTCCTGTCCAAAACCGAATATTCGCAGTCGTTGGAGCCGGGAAAATACAGCGTAAGCCATACTTCTCCCAAAAAAACCGCCAAATACTATTCGTCGAAACTGTCCGCGGGTACTACCGACTACAAGGAGCGTTCGAGCGTGATTTCATTGTCCATCCAGGACAATATACCTTCGAGGGCCGACGATATCCTGAACAGCCTGATAGACAAGTACAACAAGGATACGAGAAATTTTCTGTCGCTTTCCACTTCCAACACTCTCGCATTCATAGACGAGCGCCTGGCAAGTCTCGAAACGCAGCTCGGCGATATCGAGACGGAGGTGAGGAATTACAAGACGGACAATACTCTTCTGGATTTCATGCTCCAGTCCGAAACCATGATAAAGAAAGGAACGGAGTATGACGCGAAGCTGACGCAGTTGGAGATTCAGCTTCAGTTCCTCGACATGATAAAAGAGTATCTTTCGAAAAAGGAAAACGAATTCAGCCTGCTGCCTGCGAATATCGGTATCGAGGATCAGGGGCTGACGACCATGATTTCCGACTACAACAATATAGTCATAGAGAGGAGGCGGCTGATGCTCGGAGCATCGGAGTCCAACCCGAGGATTCTGGCCCTGACCAATCAGATTCAGGATATGAACAAGGCGATACTCCTGTCCATCAATCAGTTGAGAGATGCATACCAGTATCAGTACGACGTAGTTCTGAAAGAATCGCTTGCAGACAAGAGCAAAATGGCTGAAATTCCGAGCCAGCAGCTCGACATGGCCAAAATAGAGCGTCAGCAGTCCATCGTAGAGCCTCTGTATGTACTTTTGAGGCAGAAAAAGGAGGAGGCCTTGATTTCCCTTTATGCCCAGACGGACAATGCCCGTATCGTAGAGCCGGCGGACGGTCCCGACAGGCCTTCATCGCCTCAGTCCATGATGATATACGCCATGTGTTTCTGTCTCGGCTTAGTCATCCCTCCTGGAGTGTTTTTCCTGAGACATGTCCTTCAGAGGAAAGTATCTTCCATCAAGGATGTGACAGACAGGACATCGCTTCCGATTATAGGATATATTCCTAAGAGCGAGACCACTCTTGTAGTCCAGGGAAGCCGCGACGTGTTGACGGAGACCTACAGGGCAGTGCGTGCCAACATGAGCTTCCTGAATGCGAAGGTGATCCAGGTCACTTCTTCCATATCGGGTGAAGGAAAATCCACGGCCGCCACGAATGTCGCTCTGACTCTCGCGTTTTCAGGCAAAAAAGTCCTCTTCATAGAGACGGACCTCAGGAACGGTTTCGATTACAGGATTTTCAATGTTGAAAAGAGAACGAAAGGGCTTGCTACATATCTCAGCGGAAATTCCGACATAGAACAGGTGCTCAGACACGGTGTCATCCATCAGAATTTGGACGTGATACTGAGGGGTACGATGCCGCCTAATCCTAACGAACTGCTTTCGAGCCAGAGGATGGCGGACTTGATAGAGGAAATGAGGGACAAATACGACTATATCATCTGCGATTCCGCTCCGTATGTCATAATTTCCGACCCTATAGTCGTAAACAATTATGTAGATGCTACATTCTATGTAATCAGGTGCGATGTTTCTGACCTCAGATTCATAGATGAAATGAATTTCGCTGCTGAAAGCGGCAGACTGAAAAATATTTCCATAATCATGAACGGTATCAACCCTAAGACCAGAATGTACGGCCAGTCCCGTGGCTGGGGCTACGGTTACGGCTATGGCTACGGAGGTACCAGAGAATAAAAAAGAGACGATATCATGTGGCCGTTCAAAACATCAGTCAGATTTACGGAAATGGATTTCAGGACCGACTTCCATTCTCATGTTCTGCCCGGTGTCGACGACGGTTTCAGGTCTGTCGACAAGTCTGTGGAAGCGTTGAAACGTCTGAAGGATATCGGCCTGGAACACCAGTTCCTGACTCCGCACATATATCCCGAGCTGTATCCGGACAATACTCCCATGCAAATCAGGAACGTGTTCGATTCCTGCAGGGCAGAGTTGGAGAGCACCGGCGTAGCATGCAGAATAGCCGGAGAACACATGGTTTATGAAAGTATCGAAGATGAATTTCCGGCTTCAGACTGCCTCTCGATGGGGCAGGACTTCTTGCTCATCGAGATGTCGTACGCATTCGAGTCCCATAATATCCGCAGTTTCGTGTTCGATTTGAATACGAACGGATTCCATCCTGTCCTGGCTCATCCGGAGCGCTACAATTATTATTCGAGAAGTCTTGTGGAACTAAAATCCATAGCGGACATAGATACGCGCTTTCAGTTGAACATACTGTCTCTCGGGGGCTTTTACGGGAATATGGCAAAAGAGAAGGCGGAGGCGATATTGGAGCACGGTCTGTATACATTTGTCGGTACGGACCTGCATTCGCTTGCGCAGATAGACCAGTTGAAGTCGCTGAGACTTCAGAGAAAACATGTCGCAGCCGTAGAAAAGCTCATTGAAAACAATGAACTGCTCTGGTCCGGCGAATTGAGCGCAGGCAACGCCAATGCATTGTCGGACAGCGGCAAGACTAAGGGCATCAAGTGGTTAGCCTGATACCAATTCTAATTTTTTCAGTTCGAATTCGGCTTTTATCTTGTCGATTATCGCACACACTACTTCGTACATTCTGCCGTCTTTCGAATAGTCTGCCGGACAGATGAAATTCACTCTTTTCTGCCTGAGAAGTTTCTTTGCGATGTGCTTCTTCCTTTCCGTACCCGGATTGTAGACGGCAATGGAGTTGCCTCCGAACATCTTGACTATTTTCATGCAAGGGACGTCGGTCTCTCCGTCTCCGAAATATATCATGGACGGGAAAGGAATCCGTTTGTTTTCCTCGAGCTGGCTTTCGTTTACGCGCTTGTTATCCCTTATGCTGAGTATGCCTTTGTTTATCTTGAAAAGGAACTGGGTCTTGGCCGTATAGTCTACTGCCACGCCAGGCCATTCCGCCTCTCCGTTTTCGTTGTATAGGAAAGAACAGGCGAATATCCTTTTGAATTCTTTGGCTATGGGCGAGCCTTCGATCATTTCCGCGAGTCCGGACGAGTTTATGTAGTGCTCTATGCGGACGCCTTTGGATTTGCCGTATTCATTGATGCGCGGGAACCATTCCGTCACTCCTTTGAACAGTTCTATCTGTTCGCCGAATTTCCTGAAATCGTCTTTCCGGAGCTTGATGCCGGCCTTTTTCGCTTCGTCGAACATGAGTTTCATGTACGCAAGGATATTGCTCGCATCCTGTCCCTTGGCGATTTCATCGCTCATTTTCCAGAATTCTTCCGGAGTCTTGCCTATGGCCTGGATGAAGCCGAACTCCTGCATGTTGCCCGGCGACAGCGTCCCGTCGAAATCATATACGAGAGCGACTATCAATCGTTTCCTCATAATCGAAATATTGATTTTCTCAAATATAGTGAATTTTTGCAATCGCTGGGGCTGTGCTTTGTCTTTAACTGAAAAATATTACCTTTGGGGGAACATAATGGAAAATTCTTGACCGGAATTATGTCTGCTATTCAAAAACAAAACTGAAATGAAACATTATTTATCGCGTTTGGAAGAGATTGTCAAATCGCATTGGAACGACAAGGCTCTCAGCAATTTCAACGGTGAATCCTTTACCTTCGGTGATATGGCTTCCGAAATCGGGAAATTCCATATTCTTTTCGAAACTCTCGGAATAGAAAAGGGGGACAAGATAGCACTCTGTGCCAAAAATTCCGCAAGATGGGCAGTATGTTTTCTCGCTTCGAATACCTATGAAGCCGTGACCGTGCCCATACTTGCCGACTTTCACCCTGACAGTGTCAATTCTTTGGTGGACCATTCGGAAAGCCGGCTGCTTTTCACGGACAGCGAGCTGTGGAGCAAACTCGACAAGACTAAAATGCCGTTGCTTGAATGTGCTGTTTCGGTGAATGATTTCAGCGTGCTTTATGCCAAGACGGGAAAAATAGAAAAAGCTGCCGCAGCATATTCGGAAAAGTTCGATGCCGTGTATCCGGACGGCTTTTCCGCCGGGGATGTCTCCTATCCGGTCGACAATCTGGATAAAATCGCCTTGATCAACTATACGTCCGGTACGACGAGCGCACCCAAGGGCGTGATGATCAGGTATGATTCCCTGTGTTCGAATATAGAATTCGGACTTGAATACATGCCGTGCAGCCCGGGCGAAAACATAGTTTCAATGTTGCCGATGGCTCACATGTACGGCCTGGTTTTCGAGTTCCTTTATCCTATATGCGGAGGCGTGACCATCAATTATCTCGGGAAAACGCCAACTCCTGCCTTGCTGCTCGGGGCCATGGCGGCCTTGAAGCCTTATCTTGTCATCACCGTGCCGCTCGTGATGGAAAAAATTTTCAAAAGTTCGGTACAGCCTGTCCTTAAAAAGCCGCTTATGAGGCTGCTTGTGAAAGTGCCTGGTGTCAACAGGATTATTTTCAGAAAAATTCACGACAAGCTCATGTCGGCTTTCGGCGGCCAGGTGCGCTGCCTGATTATGGGCGGTGCTGCCCTGAATCCCGAGGTAGAGGCCTGGTTCAAAAAATTCAGGCTGCCGTTTACGGTGGGCTACGGCATGACTGAGGGAGCTCCGCTTTTCGGATATGCCCCGTGGCAGGAATTCGTTCCGCATTCCTGCGGCAGGAAAGTGGACAGGATAGAAGTCCGCATAGATTCGGATGAGCCGGAGAAGACCGTAGGCGAGATTCAGGTGAAGGGGATGAATGTCATGGAGGGTTATTACAAGAATCCGGAAGCGAGCGCCGCAGCCTTTACCGAAGACGGGTGGCTCCGCACGGGTGACCTCGGTGTCATCGACAAGGATGGCAATATCTTTATCCGCGGCCGCAGCAAGAACATGATATTGTCGTCGAACGGCCAGAATATTTATCCTGAGGAAATCGAAGCGATATTGAACAATCAGGCATACGTCGTGGAATCCGTCGTCGTGGACAGGGGAGCCAGGCTTGTGGGGCTCGTATATCTTGATACTGACAGGATGGAGAAGGACGGGCTTGGCGAGGCGGAACGTGCAGAGTGTCTGAAGAACATTCTGTCTGCCGTCAACAAGGATCTGCCGTCATACAGCAGGCTGGCTGCATTGGAAGTTCAGGATCGTCCTTTCGAAAAGACTCCGAAGATGAGCATCAGGAGATTTCTGTACAAATAATCCCGCAGGTTTCGGACCGGAAGGTGTAAACTATCGTGTCGGCAGTTATGACTGACTTTTTGTCAGTATTTTCATGGATTTCCGGCCCGGAACGGATTTTGAGTTTTTGTTGAGGGTGACTAAAAAGGCGGAATTTCGAATCAAGCGTAATGCGGAAATTCCACTTTTGGGTCGCCCTCATTATTATTGTCCGGAAACATATGTGAACGGACATCCTGAATCAGAAAAGAATTAATAATTAATTGATATTATGGCAAATAAAGGTACTATTGGTGTTACTACCGAAAATATTTTTCCGGTAATCAAGAAATTTCTGTATTCGGACCA
>CALUSD010000068.1 GCA_944323295.1 uncultured Bacteroidales bacterium
CAAGGAGAAAGCGGGTGAGGTGTTTTTCGAGTTCGGTTTCGAGGGCTTCTTCTTTGTATCCTTCTTCGAGGGTGAGGAAGCCGAAGTCGTAGGTGTCTTTGGTTATGGCCTGTGCAAGTTCGCTCTGCGGGGACGGGAGTTTGTCGGCGAAGTTTGATATGGCCCCGCCGGATGTGTGATAGTAGTCTGCTTTGATGCAGTTCGTCAGGGTGTTGCGGCTCCAGCCTCCGGATATGGTCTTCAGAATATAGAAGATCGATTCATCAATGTTTTTGCATTTGGCTATGATTTCAATGTGATGTCCCCATGGAACGCAGGCGAGGATCTCTGGAAAATCAGTTCCTTCTTTCTGAATGTTGTTGCTATGGAGATTTTCTCGCACAGCCTGTGCGAGTTTCCCGGTTTCTCTTCCGTTTCACAGTGTAGGATTATTTCTTTTTGCTGAAATGGTACAGGTCCATCACAAACTGGACCTTGAATTCGGCTTTGGGCGGTTTGCGTTCCGTCTCGGACGGCCGCAGCCACGGGTAATCCTGGAACAGGCCTCTGAAATACAGTTTGAAACCTCTTGCGATTTTCCATCCCGAAGTCAAGGCGAGCCAGTATCCTCTGCCGTAGTATGCCGGAGAATTGAAATTGCCAGGGGCATCCCTTTCGTATGCATAAATCCTGTCGTCCCAGTCGTCGACGATGAAAATGCCGGTCCTGAACCATAATGAGAGTCTGTCGGACCTGTACCCGGTCTCGAAATATGAAAGTCCGGACAGATTCTCGCAATGCAGCAGATTCAGCCGCAGATTGCAGGACCACATAGGCCACGAAAACTTGAAATCTGTTCTAATATCGGTGCGGAACGGCTGACCGTACGATCTGTACCTTTCGGACAGCCTGAACGTCAGACTAAGAAAAGGAAACAGCCGTATGTTTTCTTTTGCCGACAGTTTTATCTGTATGGAAGATGTATCGACTCCGTATTTCGGCTCGGGAGAATATGCCGCGTCGATGGAAACATCCCCGTAGAAACGTTTTTCCGAGGCTCCGAATCCGGTCTTGCCGTTTATTTCCATCCATTTGCCGAACGAATGCGACAATGCTGCGGATACACCGTACTCGTTGCTGCATTTAGTACCGCTTCTTGCTGCTCCTGAATACTCTGCGGAATAGTCGGGAGGGTAATATCTTGCCATGACAGCCATGTCGAGTGCATCGGAGAGGCGAGTCCTGCATCCTCCTGTCGTGGCTATGCTTTTATTTGTTAAATCCAATGCGGTTTCGGCAAACAAGACTGTCCCTCTGACTGAAAATTTTGCGTCAGCCGAAAATTTCGCAGCTTCGAATACCGGTCCCGACAGCTGTTCGTTCTGTGGAACTGTGTTGGTGCCGTCCAGTTCGGGAATTTCCGAAACTGCATAGCCTGTCAGCGATACCTGACCGTTCAATCCATACCAGCCGAAGTTGGCTCCATACAGAATATCGGAGGAAAAATCATCCGCACCTTCCATCAGCTTCCTGAGTCCGAGGCCGGAGACGAATGCTGAAAAACTGAAATGCCGCTTGGTAAAATCCGCGGCAATACCTCTGAATGCGCCTTCTCCTGAATAGGAATTGTAGGGAGATATTCCTGACGGGCGGCGGGCAAATGCATTGGGGAAGGCAGTCCCGCCCATTGAAAAGCCCGGCCAAAGGGCCAGCCCCTGTCCGAATCGCAGGTTGTAGTCTCCGATTATCACTTTCCCGGGGAATTTCTTTCCATAACAAGCTGCAAAAAACGAATATGTTTCCGGAGGAAAGTGAGAATCGCCGTAAGAGCTTCTGAAAGAAATTCCAGTTTCGAATATTTCCCCTGCGGACAACCGGTATTTTACCGAGTATGTACCTTCCGGAGATAGCTCTGCCGAGACATTCCTGATTCCTGACTTCAATGTCAGGGAATTCCTGACAGAAGATCCGGAAGAGGACGAATATCCCGGGAGAGCGTCCGATGCCAAAGAAATGAAATATTTAAGACACGCTACGAAACTTTTGCCGAAACCGTCCAATGCGGAAAGTTCTTCCAAAGACAGGATATCTCCGGCCATCTCCCTGTAATCCATGATCACAGCCACCTGGTATGCTGAAAACAGCCCGCTTGAGAGGAGTTTGCTTCGAGAGGCATAATTGAGCCGCAGCGGCATCTCGTACAGTTCATAATACCGCTCAGCCTCGTATTCGTCGATTTCTTCTTCCGAACCGCATCCCGTCAGAGCAAGAAGCGCGGAAATGAAATCACTCTCTGCATCCTTGGTGGTCCCGCGGCTGTAAAGAATGGACGAGAAAATGAGAATGATGGAAAGAATGATCCTGCAACACATGTCCGTCTGTTTTTCTTCGGACAAATCTATCGAAGTGTCCGGACCTTGCTGTTGTTTTATCCTGACGGAAATGCAAGTTTTTTCTCTTTTTTCGATTTTTTTCTCTTTTTTTATTTCCGTGAAACCGGTATGCCGATATTTTTCTTTGAAAAAATCAAACCGCTTCAAAAAATCCTTCAAAAATTTTAAACAGTTTCTTATTTTTGCAAATCTGTTTTCACATATACTTTATTGCCATGGAACGTGTCAGACTGTTCGACAAGACATTCAAGACTTTCATCCCGTATGATGATATCGAAAAGGCCATCGACAAGGTAGCCGACAGGGTAAATGCCGACTTCAAGGACTGCGAGGATATTCCCGTACTTCTGTGCGTGCTGAACGGATCGATTATGTTTACGGCGGAGCTGATGAAAAGGCTTGCGTTCAACTGCGAAATCGTCTCCACCAAACTGTCTTCATACGTCGGTACGGAAAGTTCCGGGAATGTCCGGCAGGTGATGGGTCTGACTGCGGACATAACAGGACGGAGGGTTATTATTGTAGAAGATATCGTGGATTCGGGCAATACGATTTTGGAACTGAAGAAAATTCTTGCCGGCAAAGGCGCGGCGGAAACTTACGTATGTACGCTGCTTCTGAAACCTGACGCCTGCAGAAAAGATCTGCATCTTGACTATGTAGCCATGGAGATTCCGAATGATTTCATAGTAGGCTTCGGGCTTGACTACAATGAACTGGGGAGAAATCTGAAAGACATATACATTCTCGACGATTCGGAAAGCCGATGAATCGGAAATATACAAATAAGAGTTGTTTATGAAATATTTCATTCTTTTCGGGCCTCCGGGAGCTGGGAAAGGCACCCAGGCCACAGCAATGGTAGAAAAATACAATCTTCGCCACATCTCTACGGGCGAACTGCTTCGCAAGGAAATCGCTGTGGGAAGCGAGCTCGGGCTGAAAGCAAAATCCCTGATCGATGCCGGAGCGCTTGTGCCGGATGAAATCGTGGAAGGCATGATCGAGTCCGAATTCAAGACGGTCAAAGGCGTGTCGGGATTTCTTTTGGACGGTTTCCCGAGGACGACTGCCCAGGCTGCGGCTCTCGACAAGATGCTCGCCAAGACTTCGGAAGAGGTGACTTCAGTCGTATCCATCATGATTCCGGACGAGATGATAAAGGAACGCATCAAACACAGAGCTGCCATAGAAGGCCGTGCCGATGATGCAAGCGACAGCACTATCGACAATAGAATCAAAACATACCACGACAAGACCGAGCCTCTTGTAGGATATTACAGGGAAAACGGGAAATACCACGAAGTCGACGGCACCGGGACAATAGAGGAAGTCAGGGAGAAAATTTTCGCCCTCATGGACAGATTCTGAAATTTTGTACGGTTTCCGGCCTGAAATGGATGCAAGAAGTCATATAGAAAAATTTGTACCGGCGAACTACTTTATCACCAAGTCCATGGAACTGTCGAGAGTACAGACTTCCGGAACACTGTGGTTTACGAAGAAGTTCCTCGTCTACTATTATTATATTTTCCTTTCGGACAATATCAGGTATCGGGACGATGCCGTCCGGATATGCAAGATCTTCGATGATTATATTGCTTCCATGCCTGAAGCCGTGCAAAAGGATGCCGAAATGTTTTTCTATTCGGCGCATGCGGTCGCGAATCCCAAAAGCCCGGAATTCAGATTCTTTCCTGAATTTGCAGGCAGCCGGATTTTTACCTCTCATGAAGAGAGAAGCCGGTATATGGCATTGGCCAAGAAATATTATTTCGCTTTCCTGATGGAAACCGGAGGCCAGGCCGGCGTGAATGATTTTATCAAGGAGCGGATTTACGGGAAAGACTTCGATTTCAGCCAGACTGAAGAAATCATCAGTGAGTATTACGGCGGGACGGCGTTTGACTTGCGGCAGAAACTGAATGACTATATGGCGTCCTTGCGGAATGAAAGGCAGGTCTTGTATTATTACGGCTTTTTCCATTCCAAATCAAACGGTGCCTCGGATGAAGAATTCAGCAGTCTGACACCGGTGGGCGAACTGGCTCTGTGCAGCAATTTTTATGAACTCATTGCGATATGGGAGCACCAGAAATTCAAGATGGTTTCCCAGCCGGTTTCGCTTCATCTCGACGGAAAATATCTGAAAGGGAAGCATTATGATCCTGAGGACTTTACCGTGAACCGGGACCCGTATCTGACCATACTGTCATGGATGGAGAGTAAAGGCGGATTCTCCATGGATGAGTACCAGTACATCATTTCGAGGCTTCCTGCTCCGCTGTTCGACGTATCAGAAATAGATGATTTCAGGGAACATATCGATGATGCACGAAAACATGTAGAAAGTTTCGGCAGGCGCAGCGAAATAAAGACGGAAGATTTCAGAAAAGAACTGCTGAAATACATTTTGGGTCTGAGAGGTGACCTGAAAAAGGACCGCTCTTCCAATCCGATGAGCGTATGCAGGCTCAGCGGGCGGAACGTGATTGTCACGGACATGCCTTTACTGAGGCTTGTCATCGGATATTACAAACTCCTGTCGGCGTACAAGTCCATGCGTTACGGACACTTGTTCGACGACTGCGAAGCCGAATTGAGACGTCAGTATGCGGAAAGGGAGCAGGGTCGGTCATACGAAATCGACAGAAAGATAAAGATCGACTGGGACCTGTACAACATCCATGTGGATATTCCGGTCATGATGACTTCGATGCTTCTTGTAGCGGCGGCAGCGAAACTTGTCGATCCTGACAAGGCGGATTATGCCGGTGCGGCATCGGTTTTGGGCACCATGATGCCGAATATCATGAAACATTGCGGCTTTTCTTCGAAAACATCGATGAAGAAAGCAGTGGAAAGGCTTTCGAATGCTTTTGAATCGGGAGACTTTTATGCTTACGCATCGAATGAACATGAAGAATACTCCATACCTGTCTTTGAATACAAGTTCGAAAGCAATGCGGACATAAAGGCCAAACTCGAGCATGAATCCATGATGCCTTCTTTATACAGAGATGGCCGAAGGGTGCGCAACCAGAATGTCGTAGCCTTGCTGAAAGCATATAATTCCACGCTGCCTGCCGGCAATGACGGCTTGTGCGAATGTTGCGGCGGGAGTACGTTCAGGACCGTGCAGAACGAGCCGTATCTCGAGTATCATCATCTGATTCCTTTCGGTATGTACGAAGGACCGGATCATTACCTCAATCTGTTCGCCCTGTGCCCCATGTGTCACAGAAAGCTGCATTTTCTGCCCGTAAAAGACAAACGTGACCTGTACAAAGACCTGTCCGGACACAATTACCGGAAAATTCCGCTCATGCAGCGTCTGATAGAGCTGAAAAAAGCGAAAAGGCTCAGGTCCTATCATCTCGATTTCCTGTTGGCTGACAATGCGATCACACTTGACGAATATGAAAAGATAACGGCTGCGTAATGAGGATAGAAAGATTGGAAAACCGAATAATAAACGGCGACAGTTCCGAGGTGCTCAGAAAATTTCCGAGCAATTCCATCGATTTGGTCGTCACGAGTCCTCCTTACGACAGTCTGAGAGACTATACCGGAGAGGGTATCTGGAATTTCGGATGCTTCAAGAAGATAGCAAGACAGCTATATCGCGTGCTGGCCCCGGGAGGTGTCATGGTTTGGGTCGTCGGAGACCAGATAGTCGGCGGCGGCAAAACACTCACGAGTTTCAAACAGGCGGTTTTTTTCCAGTCCATAGGCTTCACCGTTTTCGATGTGATAATATATGAAAAGACCGGGTCAGGACCTCCGCATCCCAACAGATATTTCAATTCATTCGAATATATGTTCATCCTGTCGAAAGGAACGCCAAAAACTGTAAATCTTTTAAAAGACAAGCCCAACAAGTGGGCGAATCATACGACTTACGGCAATGTGACCAGGCGTGAAAAGGACGGGTCCCTGACCGACAAGGGGCAAAAAACAGTCAATGAATTCGGGGTGAGGACCAATATCTGGAGATATGCGAACGGAAAAGGTTTTTCGACGAAAGATGAAATCGCCTATCAGCATCCTGCCATTTTCCCTGAGAAGCTCGCAGAGGACAATATCAGGTCCTGGAGCAACGAGGGGGATATCGTACTTGACCCTTTCGGCGGGAGCGGCACTGTCGTCAAGGCTGCCATGGCATTGAACAGGAGATGGTCCATGATCGAGATATCAGAGGAATATTGCCGCATAGCGGCACAAAGGACAGGTTTGGAATGCAATACGGAACGGCTATAATTGCAGGATCGTACGGTACGGTGGCGGATGCACTCGGGGAGTATGCTTCCGCCGTTGCTCCCTCAGGCAGCGTTTTCGTACTTTTCCGTACGGAATATGGCGCAAACGGAGACGTCGCCGAGGACTTCATGGATGTCATCAGGGCCGGTGCCGACTGCGGGTTGACATACGTCAATACTATTGTTGTCCCCGTGAAGGAGCCCGTTGTGTCCGGAGTGCCGGACAATGTCTTGTATATAGTCTGGTTTTCAAAGGATTATGCATCGTTGTTTTTCAACAAGGATGCAATCCGCGAGCCGCATATCTGGAAAGACGTCGAATGGGGGCATCGGGAAAAAAACTATAATCCCAAAGGCAAGGACCCCGGAAATGTATGGATACCTACCGAGGATGACGGGAAAGGACATATCATCCGTCATATTCTGCTCGACAGGGCAGCCGTCATAGGCAGACTGCGTGCATGTACCGCACAGCCCGGACTGCAGGAAATCCTGATTTCCGATGATCCAGAGGATGAGTCATTGTGCTCCGGAGGCATGCTGTTCGAGCATAAACCAGCTTTGAAGACAGGGATATGCAGTGATGATGTTCTTATTGCACCGGTGCCGGTGCAACATGAAAATGGCGGCCGGCTTTCCGGAACAGTGATTTTCGGGTCATCGGAAGACATGTCGGCAATTCCGGCGCATTCAGTGAAGG
>CALUSD010000069.1 GCA_944323295.1 uncultured Bacteroidales bacterium
ATGATGTCGCCGTCCTGGACGACGTAGTCCTTGCCCTCGATTCCGAGCTTGCCCGCCGCACGACAGGCTGCTTCCGATTTCAATTCTATAAAATCTTCGTATTTTATGACTTCGGCGCGTATGAAGCCTTTTTCGTAGTCAGTATGTATGACTCCGGCGGCCTTCGGCGCCTTGTCTCCTTTATTTATCGTCCATGCCCGGCATTCATCCGCTCCTGCGGTAAAGAACGTCTGAAGATTGAGCAGAGAATAGGCTTTCTGGATAAGCCGGACCACTCCGGATTCTTTCAGGCCCATTTCCTCGATGAACATCTGGCGTTCCTCGTAACTTTCCAATTCAGCGATGTCGGACTCTATTTTTGCCGCAATCACGAGAATTTCCGCATTCTCGTCCTTTACGGCTTCCCTTACTTTATCGACATACTCATTGCCCGAAGCGGCAGATGACTCGTCGACATTGCAGATATACATTATCGGCTTGTTCGTCAGCAGGTACAGCTCCTTGGCCAACTGCTGGTCTTCGGGATTGTCGAACGTCACTGTCCTGCAGCTTTTCCCCTCAAGCAGCGCCTCTTTATATTTCGACAGAATCTCGCACAGCCTTTTGGCGCTCTTGTCGCCTCCGGACTGGGCCTGCTTCTGTACCTTGGCAAGCCTGTTCTCGACGGTTTCGAGGTCTTTCAGCTGCAGTTCCATGTCTATGACTTCCTTGTCACGGACAGGATCCACGCTGCCGTCTACATGCACTATGTTCGGGTCATCGAAGCAGCGCAGCACATGCAAAATCGCATCGGTCTCCCTGATGTTGGCAAGAAACTGGTTTCCGAGTCCTTCTCCCTTGCTCGCTCCCTTCACCAAACCTGCGATATCCACGATTTCCACCGTTGCAGGTACCACCCTTTTGGGCTTGCAAATCTTCTCGAGCTCTTCAAGTCTTTTGTCCGGAACTATGGTAGATCCGACGTTCGGCTCGATGGTGCAGAACGGGAAGTTTGCGCTTTGAGCCTTGCCGGAACTGATACAGTTGAACAGTGTAGACTTGCCTACGTTCGGGAGTCCGACGATACCGCACTTCAATGACATAATCACCAAAATTTTTTGTCGGCGGCAAATTTAGTCCTTTTTTAGTAATATTTTCTTTTTTTAAATAGAAACTGCTTAATATTTTCTCTTTTTTACGTTTTTTTCTTTTTTATCTCTCCAATTTTGCCGGTGGTAAAATATTTTTTTCATGACCCGGATATTATATGTCATTTTCTGGATGCTGTCTTTTCTGCCGCTTTCCGCCTCGGAGGGCAGCGTGGCGGGCCTCGTCGTGTTCTGGAATCTCGAAAATTTTTTCGATTACACGGATGGCGGAGAAAACGGCTCGGACAGAGAGTTCAGTGCGGCGGGCGACAGACGCTGGACGAAAAGCCGCTATTGGAAAAAATGCCATGGAATAGCCAAGACCCTGCTCTGGATAGCCGACAGATACGGACGAATGCCGGATGTGGCAGGAGTGGCGGAGGTGGAAAACCGTACGGTGATGCAGTCCGTCATAAAAGGGACGCTGCTTCGCAAATACGACTATGTGCAGGTCCATCATGATTCCCCGGATCCGAGGGGTATAGATGTCGCTCTCATATACCGGCAGTCCGTCTTCGTGAAAATATCGGACAAGGCGTATCATGTCACCCGGGATGCGGAAGGCAACCCCATGACTACCAGAGACATACTTTATGTCTGCCTCGAACGTAAAACCGGCGAACCCGAACGGAAATCCGACGACGGAGGCCGGTATCATTTTTTAGTCAATCATCACCCGTCCAAATTCGGAGGAGAACGGCTGTCGGAGAAAAAAAGAACGGCTGCGATGCGTAAAATGATGGAAATATGCGACTCACTGTTGTCCGCTGGAGAAAAAAACATAGTCTGCATGGGGGATTTCAACGATACTCCGGACGGCGCCGCCTTTCCCATAATCGGAAACCGGCTTGTAAATCTTGCGGAGCCATTGGCGGAACGTGGGAAAGGTACGATAAGATATGCCGGGAAGTGGGATTTGATAGACATGTTCATAGTCAGTCCCGATGTTGCCGGCAGCGCGGCAATGGAAATCTGCTTTCCCGAATTTCTTGCCGTCGAAGACGGTACATATTCCGGATACAAACCGCTGAGGACCTATACCGGGCCGAGATATGCCGGAGGCATAAGCGATCATTTGCCGATAGTCATGGTGGCCTCCGGCCAATGAAGGGGCTTGTCCTCTGCCCTCCGGCCAATGATGAAAAATACTTTGTAAATTGGCAATTATTTGATAATTTTGAAAAATGTTTGGAAGCGGTTTGAAGTTTATAATGACCAAAATTCAAGCTGCTTCTGAAATTCAAACCGCTTGCTGAAAAGTATTAACTACATAATTTCTGATTTTTTATAATTAATGTCATGAAAGCTAAAATAGCAGAGAAATTCAAGACTCTTTTCGGAGTCGACGGAGACTTTTTTACATCGGCAGGAAGAATCAATCTTATAGGCGAACATACCGACTACAATGGCGGTTTCGTTTTTCCGGGAGCCGTAGACAAAGGTATAATGGCGGAGATAAAGCTGAACGGCACCGATAAGGTCTGTGTTTTTGCATTGGATCTGGATGAATACGTGGAATTCGGCCTGAAAGAGGAAGATGCTCCGACACAGAGCTGGGCAAGATATGTCTTCGGCGTATGCCGCGAAATCATCAAAAGAGGAGGAGAGATTTCGGGCTTCAATACCGTATTTGCCGGCGATGTTCCTCTCGGCGCGGGCATGTCGTCTTCAGCCGCCCTTGAAAGCACCTACGCTTTTGCCTTGAATTATCTCTTCGACCTGAAAATAGACAAGTTCGAACTTGCCCGCATCGGCCAGTCTACCGAGCACAACTATTGCGGCGTAAAGTGCGGCATCATGGACCAGTTCGCTTCCGTATTCGGAAAGGCCGGCAGCCTGATGCGACTGGACTGCAAGACGATGGAGTACAAGTATTACCCGTTCCATCCGGAAGGATACAAATTAGTACTCGTGGATTCTGTCGTAAAGCATGAGCTGGCATCATCTGCCTACAACAAGAGACGCGAATCCTGCGAAAGGGCTGCTGCCGCCATCAGGAAGAATCATCCCGAGGTGGAATTCCTGAGAGATGCCAAAATGGAGTGGCTTGCGGAAGTGAAGCCGGAGATTTCCGAAGAAGACTACATGAGGGCGGAATATGTCATAGATGAGGTGCAGAGGGTGCTTGATGTCTGCGATGCTCTTGAGAGAGATGATTACGAGACTGTAGGCCAGAAGATGTACGAGACGCACTACGGCATGAGCAAGCTCTATGAAGTAAGCTGCGAGGAACTGGATTTCCTGAATGACGTGGCCAAAGAATGCGGCGTGACAGGATCGCGTGTCATGGGCGGCGGCTTCGGAGGCTGCACCATAAATCTCGTGAAGAACGAACTTTATGACGGATTCATAGCGAAAGCCAAGGCTGCATACGCAGAGAAGTTCGGTCACGAGCCGAAGATCTACGATGTCGTCATCAGCGACGGAGCCCGCAAACTTTAGGCTGAAACATATTTTTGGGGAGGGCGGATTAAAAAGGAGGAATTTCAAGGCTTGCGAAGATGAGAAAACCGCAGTGTACTGTCGTACATGAGGATTTTCGAATCAAGCGTAACGCAGAAATTACCCTTTTGGGCCACCCTCTCAATATTTGATGACGGATGCGAGCCACTCCCTGTCGATTTTCAGGAAAGTGCCGTCGGGAATGATGTCAGGATTTCGCTGCAGGATACCGGAAGAGTCTTCATAGACATTGTATCCGATATTGATGCTCATCATCCGACCGTCGGAAGGGTATATGAAAACGAGATATTTTACCCCCTCGTTTTCTTCGATACGATGAAAATGAAACGGAATGTCGGCAAGGGAGGCCTCGCCGGCATTTCTTTTCGACATCAGCTCCATTTTAGTGACATATTTGCAGATTTCCACCGCCATGTCGTCTAATCCGGCGTCGAATATGAGCACCTTTTCCATCAACTCGCCGACATCTCCTACGAGACGCAGTTTGTAGTCGCCCATTGCCCGGGCATGATTGGAGACCACCTGCATCTGCATTTCCGACAGATCTCCGGACGGCATCAGCCAGACCATGATTTTCTTCTCCGGATCATGATACAGGCATTCGTATTTGGCCAAATTCGCCTGATGGCATTCAGGGCATTCCCAGATGAACAGAGACCCGTTCCGCACTCTGTCCTTGAGTTCCGGATCATCAGCGGTGTTGATGCTCTTGTATACCGTTATCTTCGATTTTCTCCCGCATCTGCTGCACGGTGCGAGCGCTTCGCCGGTTATGGACATACTTGCAACTGTTAAAATGTACTAAAACCCCGTTTGTTTAAACGGTTATAAAATCCATGCAAATTTAGAAGTTGTTTTGAAATTTTCCATTATAATAAAGAAGCCGACATCAAAATTACTTTTGCGTCGGCTTCATTAATTTACTGCCCGTCTCCGAAATTCAGCGAACTGTTCCGTGCTTCGAACCAGCCTTTCCTGATGCCTGCAGCCGCTATGACAGTCCCGAGATAGAACAACACTGCGATAATCGTTATGACCGTACCGGCTATTCCCATGGATTTCCTGATTCCCTCCTTGGCTTTTTCCTGCAGGGAAATCATGATGTTGTGAAGAGTGAAAGGGGTCCCGGTCTCATCGAATTCTGCCATGAAACTGTCTGTCCCTCCCAAAATGGTGTCTATTGTGTTTTTGACGGTACCTATTCCCGGGATGTCGAGCGCCATGGACAGGACAGGCTGTTCTTCAGTGCTGCGGCTTGCTTCCATGCTGCCGTTTATGAATGCCTCGAATTCGGATTTGTCTATGACTGTCTCCGTATAGCCGGGATATGCCGCTTCTATCTGCTTCTCGGCAGAGTCGATAGCCGATGACATGAGCCTGTAAGACTTCCCAGGCACGACTGCGCAGATGACGAATGCCGCCATGAGGATGACGGTGCCGGCAGCAGTCGCTCCTGCAAGCACTTTTCTGTCTGTGGACGGCGGCAGCGTCAGGACATTCCTGTTCAGGATAAAGTATGCAACCGCGGCAGCCAGAACGGCTGCAAGTATCAGGACGAATGTATTCATAGTTTTTCCCCGTTTAAATATATGACTGTTTTGACCGGACGGCAGCCGGACTTCAGATTCTCCATGAACGGTTTCCTGAGAGCGAGGAGCTCGGGGTACTTTTCTTCCTGACCGAGATCCTTGAGCACTGTCTTTACGAGAAGCCTTCCGCATGGAGCCTGGATGTATTCGTAGAATGTCTCCGGCCGGAATTCCGTAGAATTGCGCTCCATAAGTATATGGTATTTACGCTGTTTGTCTTTCCAGCTCCTGAGAATTTTCGTGCCGTTGACCATGCATGTGAAAAACAGAATCAGCTGCAGCCCAGTGAGCCACAGACTGATTCTGTATAATGGAATAAATACGATGCCTCCCCCTAAGAGAATCAGGAGGAAGGCATACGAATTGAGATACATGTATCTCGCGAAAGTCGAGATATTTCCTGCAGGCATTATTGTGCGGCGGAAATGGCTTTATAGAAAGCGTCCACCACTTTCTGCGCTCCGGCCTCGTCTACGTCTGAAAGAAGCACCGAAGTCCTCTGCGTGAATGCGTCGTAATACAGGTTGTACGACTGGCAGAAGCATCCGAAGCATGTTCCCTCCTTGGTGTAGCCTACTTCTTTCACGCTGCTCGGGAGGACATATTTCACATTCTTGCCGGCGTTGAGCACCCACAGAGCCTTGTACTGGATGATCTCCACGACGCGCTTGTCGGTGATGACGACGTAGCCCTGACGTTTGTTTCCGAAAATAAGATTGATGAATTTGATGATGCCTCCGATAAGACGGGCAATCGGATTCGAGCTTGTCGCCCAAAGTTCAGCCTCAAGTTCTACTACGAGATGTTCGTCTTCGCCTAAGATCAGGCCTGATTTCAAGTTTGCCATAATGATAGATTAATAAGGTTAATAATTAAAGTTTATAATTAAAGTTTATAATGGTCAGTATAGAGGCATCTTTCTGTTTCAAAGATAATGAATTAAAGCGGAAAATCAAATTTTTCCGAATGGATGTCCGGGAACTGCTCAAAATTTTACTTTGATGACCGGACGGAGTGAATGGCGGAGGACTTTGGAGCCGCTGCTTTCTTTCATGATGGAGAAAATCGAGCCGAAGTTGTAGGAATAGTCGAGCCCGATTTCGAACGGGAAAGTGAAGAAAAAGCGGCCGAGTTCGAAAGTCAGGGATGAGCCGGCGGAGCAGAGGTGCAGCTTCGGATGAGCGGAAAATCCATAGTCGAAATGCGGAGTGATGATCAGTCTGTTCAAATAGAACAATGGCGATATGTTGATGTCGCCGAGATAAACGGGAATCACGTAGTCGAATGTCAGCAATGTCGAGAAAGACGGGTTGTAAAGGGTCCGGGTGATACTGCCCGTGAGTCCGCGCGGAAGGATTTCTGAAGCCGGGTTGTATATGCCCCGGCTGAGCTGCATCTGGGTAGTGAGAGACAGTTTTCCTCCCTGCCCCGGACAGATGCCCGGGAAATAACCGTATGAATGAAAGTACCACGTATCGCTCAGTTTTACATGCTGCCCGTCCGTCTTGCGACCGGGCAATGCCATACCGAGACCCGCTTCCACTCCGATTCCGTATTTCGGATATATCTCCGCTTTGGCCTTGTCCCGCAGAAGCCAGAATCTTCCCGACAGCGTCACACGATGATTGAGCGCTCCGCTGTATCGGCTGTTGTCGAGCTCCCATGACAGGACAGGAACGAAACTCCAGTCGAGACCTCCCGTCTCTTTCGAAAGAGGGACGTAAATGTCGATTTTCCCGGCAAGCGACGGCCCCGGACTTTCCGTACGCACCGGACGGCCTTCGGGCGAGAGAGCGTAGTTCCAGGATATCCTGTCGTTTATGTAGAAACTTCCTTCTATGACAGGGTACCATCCGGCGTACGTGAAGTTCAGATGGCCGCCATGTACCCGGCCGTGTCCGTCAGGATCCGGCCTCCAGCAGTATCCTGCACTTCCGAATGCGGTACCGAGAGTGTTTTGGCTCAGAACCGTGGCTCCGACAGAGACCAAGTCGTAGAATTTTTCTCCGCTCAGGGATGACAGCCGTTCGAGGTTGCAGTACACCGGGGCCCAGGAATGCGGTCTGAAAAGATGCAGCGCCTTTCTGTACTTTTTCGGTCCCGATACGATGATATCCTGTACGTCTTTCGTCTCTGTCTTGTTTCTGCTTTTACCGATGGACAGCGAGTCTGGACAAGTCCGTTTTTCCGCAGACAGCGATGCGGCAGGAATTTCCTTGCGGAGCAATGATGCTGTCCCGGCCCGCCTCAGGTCATAGCCCAAATGGTCCAATCTGCTGAAATACAGCGTATCTCCGGTAGCGTCGAAAGTGAAATCCTTTGCCCCGTATTCCGTAGAAGTCAGCTTTACGAGCCGTGTTCCACTGTCAGCCACGGGATTTTGTCCGGAAATATTTTCCGAGGCGGGCAGGCACAGCTGATACAGGTCGAAGACGCCGTCCGCATCGCCGGCGAATACGAGAGAATCCTTGCGGAATCCTATGTTCCTGATCGTATGCCGGGCCGGGCCGATAACGGTTTTCCATTCGTGCCGGGACTTGTCGGAGCCCGTTCCGTCATTGCCGGGAACGGCATCTTCTTCCGTCAGATCGGCGGTGTATATTGCACTTCCGTGCACCGAAACCCCTGCAGCGAATATCCGGCCGCCGTTCCAGGCGCATTCGGTGAAAAGGACACCTTCAGGCGCCGCAGGCAGGGTCCGGACTGTTTTTCCGCTCTCTCCGTCCACAATGGCTATGGATGTTTCATCAGGCCTGTTCCCGCATACTGCCGCTATCATCGTGCCGTCCGGAGACAGGGCCGGGTTGAACAGATTGTCTCCGCCGGTCAGGGATTTCGTATTGCCCGTACGGGCATCATAATACCTGATATCGTTAGTTTTCCGCTGTTTCCACCGCCTGTCGGATGTCGTTTCGCTCCAGAACAGGCGCTGCAGGGATTCGGACCATATCAGGCGGCTGGCTGTCCCGGAGGTGAAACCTGATACTCTTTCTATGTTTCCGGAAGGGGAAATCCGTACGAGGCAGGCGCTTCTGTCGAGGCTTTTCCTGACTGCATACAGCGTTCCGTCCGGAAGAATGGCAGAAGACGCGTATTCGACATAGCCGCTGTTGGTTTCGGGCAGGATTTTTTCGGAGACCGTGAATGGGGCCCGGGCTGCTTTTTCACGGGAAAAGTCTGCCGAGCAGCTGTCGAGTATCGTCTTGAAGATTTCCCTGTGCAGGCTGCCGCCGGTGTGCCTTTTACTGATGTGTCTGCTGACGAATATGTCATAGGGGCGCCGGCTGGAGTAGCTCAGATAGTCCGCGACATAACCGTCTGCATGGTAAAGGGTATGCAGGCCGCGGAGAATCATGTAGCCGAATGCATCGGTGCCCGGGGTGTAGTGTTTCGTGGAGCCGATGGCCCAGCGATCCCATTTGTATCCGCGCGTGTCTCCGGCATCCATGGCTGCCGCATAATAATTCAGAAAGTCTCCGTAACGGCCGTATCCTCCCGGTATAAGCGAACTTGACGCCATGACGGCATCGCCTTTCAACATCCATTGTTCAGGATATGCGGCAGTGGCGGCCACCGGGATGAGTTCTCCGAAAAACCAGGTGAACGGCTTGAATACGTTTGACGAGCCGTAACTGAGATGGACGGCCCTGCGGGAAGTGTACACTGCCGCGAGTTCTGTGACCGGATAAGAGAAAACCGCCCTGCCCTGCGGGAGGAGCGGCATGTCTATTCTTGACGGCAGCATGGTCAGGTCGTATGATGCTGAGGAGTTTTCCGGGTGAAGCACGACGGGCAGTCTTGCCGGAGAAAAGCCGGTGGACATGCAGACAGGGATTCGGTACCGTTCATACATTTCGGCATATTTCACTGCCACGCTGTCGTATCCTGCCGGATAGATGAATCTGTAGTTCGGAGTGCGTATGAAGTTCCATTCGATACCGGCCGGGTCCTGGCCGGCCTGCAGGATCTGGGCGTGTCCTGTATGGATGCAGGCCGCAAACAGCAAGAGTACTGGCAGGATTCTGATATTCGCAGTGAGGATTTTCATCTTTCCGGAGCGGTGCTTTCGTCAGTGGGTTTTTCAGAAATCGATACTGAATGTCGGGCCGATGAAATGCCTGCCCGGACTGATTCCGAGCATCTCGAGGCTGCGGTAGGACGGACCTGCGTTGTACGAATAGGTGACACCTATGGTTGCGGGGAATTGCAGCCCTATGAAATTCCCGAATTCCACTTCGAGCGAGGCTCCGGCCGAGAGGAGCTGCGCATCTCCGATGAACGAATAGTCGAAATGCGGGGTGACGATGCCCCTTGTGACATAAAACAGGTTTCCGATATGGAAATCTCCCATGGGAAACGGCATGGCATAGTCCGCTGTCAGGCGGATACCGTAAGACTGTGCCGATGCCCATGAAGTCATGGACTCTCCTGATGAGAAGCCTCTCGGCAATGTGTTTGTGCCGGATATCAGCGGAGTGGCTCCGGAAAGCCTCAGGTTTCCGAGCGCCGTGAGTTTCAGACCCTGGTTTCCGTAAATGCCGGGCAGATATCCGTAAAGATAAAGGTATGCCGACGGGGCAATGATTTTTTTCAGCCCCGGGTGTGCGGATAT
>CALUSD010000070.1 GCA_944323295.1 uncultured Bacteroidales bacterium
ACTGAAATTCCGTTCGAAATACGGACAAAGGGAAAATGTCGACTCCTCATTTCTGTTTTTCTTCGGGGCCCAGGACATGCAGGTATATCAGGATACTGAAAGCGCATACGTCACGCCGTCCCAGACACCTCAGTCGGCACTGAACATCGCCACCACCGACGGCAGACTCGTCACTCCCGATGCAGAAGCGGCCGCAGCTGCCGAAAAGCTCTATATCGAAGGGGGAAGCGGAGTGAAACCAGTAATTTCGGCCACGGAAATAAAGAGCAAACTCGAGGGGATTTTTGCAGAGGAGAACATAGATCCGGAAGGCATCATCATACACAAGGCGACTTTGGTCCTGCCTTACGACTACGATCCGGAGAACTATGACAAAATGTATCTTTACCCGGACAGGCTCAGCCCTACATGCAGAATCAAATATACCGATGACGAAAGCGGAAAGGAATATTACAGCTTCGCAGGTCTGACGGACTCGAGTGTCGAGACCGAAAACCAGGGCGACATAAACCGCTCGACGGGCTGTTACTGCCCGGACATCAGCCACCATGTCCAGGAAATCGTGAGCAGGATGGAAGATGAAGAGGCGGAAGACTACGATATCTGGATGCTGACCATGGCGAACGAAATAGAAGAGACCTCTTCATCGGACAACAGCGCACTGAGCGACTACTATCAGAATCTCGCATACTACGATTATTACAACAGTCTCTACAACCCTTACGGATACGGAGGGTATTACGGAGGATACTACGGATACGGGTACGGATACGACAGCTACTACGGCATGAGCAACTATTACAACTACATGCTTGCGGCGCAATACGCCAGTACGCAGTCCACGACGACCACATCGGTGTCGACCCAGCTCGACAAAGACCGCTACTATCACGGAGTACTGAGAGGGCCTGCGGCAAAAGTCACGGACCAGGGCGGCAGTACGGATCCTGAAAAGATCACCGACGCAGACAGGAATGTCCCTCGAATCGTGGTGACATACTCCGTCTCGAAGACGATGGACAAATAACAGGAGCGGTACTCCCCACCCAGACAGAAAAATAAAAACCGGACCTTTTGGTCCGGTTTTTATTTTTCTGCCGACACTGATTAAGCGTTCAGTTTCTTCTCGATATAATCGATAGCATCCTGTACAGTGGAAATTTTCTCACCTGCATCCTCATCAGGAATGGTGATATTGAAAGCCTTTTCAAATTCCATTATAAGTTCTACCGTATCCAGAGAATCTGCGCCAAGATCATTTGTAAAGCTGGCAGTCTCTGTTACTTCCGACTCGTCAACGCCTAATTTGTCAACGATAATTGCTTTTACTTTAGATGCAACTTCTGACATGATTTTTAAGTTTAATTAATTAATAGTTTATGTTTAAATACACTTGCTCAGCAAATTATCGGCGCAAAGATAAGTAAAAAAATCCCAAAAAACGAAATTTTAGTTACTTATCCGCAAAATACCGCTTCCGGGGCAATGCCGCCATTAATCAAAAATTTCCACCAAGAGGAGATTTATGCGGATTATCAGCTGAATTTTTCGTATATCCACGGCAAATAAATATTATGATTCTATGAAACAATTCAAGAATTTCCCCCCCCCGTTCAGTAAGATGAACATTATGGCCATTCTGATACCTCTTCTCATGGCAGGAGGATGCGACAACGGCCAGGACGGACCGGGCACAGTCACAGTAAACGAAGAATGCAAGGCACTCGAATTCGAAAACGAGGCCGGACTTGAGCAGACCGTGAAATTCCATGCCCCTTCAGCATGGACAACTGAAACGACGGAAAACTGGCTCGACATAGTTCCGGCATCCGGAGAAGCCGGAGACAATGAAATCACAGTCCGGACAAGCAGCATCAATTCCGCCCAAAAGGCCCGTTCCGCAGAAATAACAATCATTTCCGGAGAAAGTTCCGCCACGGTTTCCGTCATACAGAAAGGGATGGACGGAACATTCGAAGAGCCTGAAGAAGATGTAAGCCGGCTCATTACGAAAATCAATATCAATACGTATAGAGACGCTTCATACGAGCACAACATGGATTATTATCTCAAATACACCGAAGACGGAAAAATCTATGACATAACCCTCGTGGACAGAATAAGGAGCAACAATGACAATCCAGCCACATTCAAATTAACTGAATATTCACACAGATGGTTGGAAAGTTTGTCCGACAATTCAGTCACTCTCTACGCGGAAGATTATCCGGATATCACGGAAACAAGTCTTGGCCCAGTTGAGAAATACAGTCTCGAAATCCCGCTTGACGAGAGCGGGAACCAGCTCAGGATGATTACTTATGTCAGCTATGATGACGTAGAATATTACGAAATCGGATACAATGAAGACCACACCCTCAAGTCATGGTTTGCTTACTATGATGTTTATCAAATACCGATCATACTATTCACATGGGACGCCGGCAATCTCGTATCTTACACTCTCGTCGGCTCTTCGAAAAAAATCGCTGTAACACCTTCCGAATACACGGCTTCCGGAGTCCTGGATCTGAATTTTCTTTTCCTGATGAGAGAAGACATGTTCAACTACGTTTTGTATCCTCCGGCCAGTTTCGGCACTATGTCCACAAATCTTCCAGAATCCATAACCTTCGATGACGAAACGATAGAGTACGAATACGAATTCGACGAATACGGGCGCCTGACAAAAGCTACTGAAATGCCGAGGCAGGACAATCACGTCTATACCTTCTATTACGACGAGCAGACACCGCCGGATGTTTCGGACCTGATAAAAACCGAACTGTAAAATCAGCGGCCTTGCGTCAGCGCATCGTGCACGCGCTGCGCAAGGTCTTTTCCTATCAGACCGGACAGGTCTTCGACCGAAGCGGCGGCAATCCGCGCCACGCTTCCGTAGTGCATGATAAGGCGCTGCTCCGTCTTCTCCCCCACCCCTTTTATTTCACGCAGGGCGGACTGTATCTGGGCCTTGCTTCTGCGGTTTCTATGATGGGTGATACCGAAGCGGTGGGCTTCATCGCGGATATGCTGCATCACCTTGAGAGCCTGTGAATTCCTGTCCAGGAAAAGAGGATGGGGATCGCCTACGCGGATGATTTCCTCGAAACGCTTGGCCAAGCCGACCACAGTCAGCCTGTCCACGATGCCGAGTTCGTACAAGGCTTCATATGCACTACCAAGCTGCCCTTTTCCTCCATCTATCACGACCAACTGAGGCAGATCATCAGGCGCTTCCCGAAGCATCCTCGAATATCTCCTGTTCACGATTTCCTTCATCGAAGCATAGTCGTTCGGCCCTGTGACCGTCTTGATATTGAAATGCCGGTAATCCTTTTTGGAAGGGACTGCATCCCGGAAAACCACGCATGAAGCCACCGGATTGGTACCTTGAATATTGGAATTGTCGAAGCATTCGATATGTCTCGGCAGCTCTTTCATCCCGAGCGCAGCCCGTAATTCCTCCATCACCTTCATCCTGAACTCATCCGGATCAGTGTGCTCCTGCTGCTTCAGGGCATTGAATCTCATTTCTTTGGCATTCTTCATGCTGAGTTCGAGCAGGGCCAGCTTATCTCCTTTGACCGGAATCCGGAAATCCACGCCTTCGATTTCGACATCCGGTCTGAACGGCACTATGACCTCTGAGGACAGCTCACCGAACTTCGACTGAATCTCGCCTATGAAAATCCCGAGGACAGAAGCCTGTTCCTCTTCGATATTCATTTTGAATCCGAGATTAAGAGACTGCACTACCGCCCCGTCTTTCAGCCGCAAGAAATTCCCGAACGCTTCATTGGCGTCGAAAACAAGGGAAAATACATCCACGCTCCCGATGACAGAATTCACTATGAGCGACTTGCCGTAATGTTTTTCGAGGGAAACCATCTTTTTGCGGAACTCCTCCGCCGCTTCGAAATCTAAATTCTCGGCTGCCGCCGACATCTGTTCCTTCAAATGCCGGATCATATCGCGGCCTCCGCCCTTGAGCAGCCGCACTATTTCCTCTATGTTGTCGTTGTATTCCTTTACGGAAATACCGCCTACGCAGCAGCCCCGACAGCGGCCTATATGGAAATTCAGACACGGTCGGAACTTTTTCCGGAGCACTGCCTCCGCAGTAATTTTAAGGTTGCAGCTTCGCAACGGATACAGTTCCGAGAATAGCTCCAGCAGATTCCGCGCATGCATCACCGAACTGTAGGGGCCGAAATATCTCGAGCCGTCCCTGACAAAGCGTCTCGTCAGAAAAACTTTCGGAAATTCGTCGGCACTGACGCATATCCACGGATAAGTCTTGGAGTCTTTCAGAAGAATATTGTACTTCGGCTTGTACTGTTTGATGAGATTGTTCTCCAACAGCAGGGCATCTGCTTCCGAATCCACGACAGAATACTGGGCATCAGCGATTTTCGAAACCATTACCGCAGTCTTGCGGGTCAGACGCTCCGGAGCCACGAAATATTGCGCGACGCGCTTGTGCAGGTCCTTGGCCTTTCCGACATAGATGACATTGCCCTCGGCATCATAATATCTGTAGACGCCGGGAGAATGCGGGAACAGCGATATTTTTTCCTTGACAGTCAATTCAGTTGCACTTCATCGATAAAAATTTCATCAGGTTGCCGTCCCGGCAATATCACCGCACCCTCAGCACGTCTCCGTGATCCTTTACCACGGCCTCCTTCCATTTTTCGGTATAACCCGGATTCGTGATATCCCCCGGGATATCGTCCCTGTACCCGTTGGTCACGAACGAGCCGTCAGGATTCTGAGCCTTGACGTTTCCGTCCATGAATTTGAGCAGAAGCATCACCTCCAATTCCGTCCATTCCTTGAAAATGTCCTGTGCGGTACCCACTGAATAGTCCGTCAGAAAATCCTTCACTTCTGCAAAAGGGTCTATGACTTTCCTGATTTCATCGTTCCGCCGGATCTGCTTGCGCGGGGTGTCCATGGCTTTCTCATAGAGATCCAAGGCCTGACTGTCTATCAGAGGAACAGCAGCTATCTGACTGTTCTCGAAACTGTCTATTCTTTCCCTGACAAAGGAAGCCATCACGTCGTACATCCTGTAACAGGCATTGGCCACCCTGTTGCACATCCAGAATGCGGAAGTCGGCGAATATGTCAACATGTCGCCATTGCCTTCGGCAAAACATTCCGGCACTTCGTTTATGTTCGTATATATCGGTGTCAGATACGAAGTCGCGGCATCGTCCGTACCGAACCAGAGCAGTCCGCCTATCACGTCCGGCAGCCATCCGCGGGACTGTCCCACAAACCAGAATCCCGTCTGCTGTGTTGCTATCGCCCTTTCATTGACATACGTCTGCCCTTCGTATTCGAACTCCATCGGCCTCCAGCGGTACGGAAGCGCATTGCCCCCGGCACCTATATCCGTGGTCATGTCCATCGGAGTACCTTCGAAATGGTCGCGCATCGCATCTGCCACGTCTTTTACCGTGATTTTTCGCGACGGTTTCACAAAAAGCGGGAAGCGTTTCGATGCATCGTAACCCATGGCATAATCGATATAGTCGTATGCATCGCGGGTGATAATATTCCCTTTTTCATCCTCGAAAGTGAACTTGCCGTCGCAGAGGATGTTGAAAGCCGACCATGCACGGGACTCGCAGCCTCGCATGGCACCGAAATTCAGAGGATTGTATGCATCACAGAAACTGAATTCCTCGTCCCTGCCGTCGAAGTATCCCATCTCGCGGGCGAAATCGATGACATCTGGAGAATAAAGGCAGTTTCTCTTGTCGTCGAGAGGGAAAGTGCTGATTCGGGACTGGTTCGCATGGGCGCAGATATAACCGTCAGGCACCCTGCGTGCGACCCAGACTATGCCTTTGCGTACGTTTTCACCGTTCTCGAGCTTGTGGCCCTTGCCGATCAGGTCCATCACCCAGACTTCATCCTTGTCCGCGATGGAAAATGATTCTCCGCCGGAGCAGTAGCCGTAAGTATTTGCAAGTTCTACAATGACCTCGATGGCTTCACGGGCTGTTTTTGCCCTTTGCAGGGCAATGTAGATAAGGGAGCCGTAGTCCATGATCCCGGTAGAGTCGTAAAGTTCGGGACGTCCTCCATACGTGGTCTCGCCGATGATGAGCTGATGCTCGTTCATGTTTCCGACGGTCTGGTACGTATGTCTCGCCTGCGGTATCTGCCCGAGGTACTTTCCCGTATCCCATTCATAGATATCGAGCATGGCGTCTTCGGGCCAGTCGGCCGCTTCATGGAAGTAGAGTTCGCCGAAAAGGGTGTGCGAATCCGCCGCATAGGAAACCATGCAGGAGCCGTCTGCGCTGGCGCCTTTGGTCACGAGGATATTGGTGCAGGCCATCCCTGCAATTTCCGAAGCTGCCATGCCGGTCAGCAGGCAGACGGTAATGTATAAGATTTTCTTCATGTTCATCATGTTTTTACAAACTGGTCAAACTGTGCAATGTCTGCGAATTTAGGAAAAAATCCCCCTCGGAACAATATCCGAGAGGGATTCGAAGTGCTCCGGACGGGAATCGAACCCGTACGGACATTTCTGCCCACAGGATTTTCTTACTACTCTTGCTTTTGCACAAGCCGGCTTCATCTCTGTTCTGCTAAGCCGTTGTAGTCTGGACTATTTCTTGACCATGCACGTAATTGTGTTTAGGTCCTCCCCGTATAGTCTCTACGCCATTTATCGACATGCATCGAATTTAGAGAGCCATCGCCAAAGCAGGCATTTCTGTCTGCGAGGTTTCTGTTTGTTAGAGGAGTTCTACTTACAAGGTTTCCCCTGTAGCACTCTAATTTAAGTCCTGCGTGTCTACCTATTCCACCACCAGAGCTTCCGGGGACAAAGGTAAGAATTTTTTAGCTTGAAACGAGATATCGGATGATATTTTTGAAAATTTACAAAGACCGGTGAAGCGTGAAAGAAAGAAATTCGTATATTAGCGCGAAGCGGCCATAACGGCCAAATCTCTGAAACAATAATTTTTACAAATTCTACAGACATGGAAGATAAATTGAAAAACAATCCGTATTACGCAAAGGCAATCGAATACATCCAGACCCATGACCTCAACGCATTGGAAAACGGAAAACATGTGATCGACGGGGAGAATCTTTATGTAAACATCGTCGACAGTGACATGAAGACACCGCAGCAGGCAAGACTTGAAGTCCATGACAAATATATCGACATACAGGTGCCGCTGTCAAAGGAAGAGACATTCGGAATCAAGCCACGCAGCGAATGCAGAATTCCCGACGGTGAGATGAACACGGAAAAGGACATCATGTTCTTCAAGGATCCGGTAGAGGAAACGAAGACCATTGCACCGGGAGAAGTCGTGACATTCGCTCCTGATACGGCTCACGCACCTCTCATCGGAGAAGGCAAGATTCACAAGGCTATCTTCAAGGTAAAGGTTATCTGACATTCGGCTGCCAGAAAAGGACTACTTTCTGCGTTATGCTTGATTCGGAAATCCTCATGTACGACAGTACATTGCGGTTTCCTCGTCTGCGCAAGCCTTGAAATCGGTCCTTTTCTGACACCCGACAGATTTCAAAATGCCGGCGGTCCGGGACAAACCGGGACTTACGACAGCGCAGCCAGATTCTGCTCGTTCACGATATTCTTTCCTTCCGGAGTATAGGCGAACTTCATCCTGTCCGCGTAGGCTTTTTCCACCTTTCCGCGGACAATTTTCATAGTGCTGTTCATCATGTGGTTTTTCTCCGTGAACGGCTCCGGCAGCACACAGACTGCGGCAGGAAGCCATCTCTCAGGGAAAGCGCCGAAATTCCGGCCTCCTTTCCTGTATGAATTCACCTCCTCCTGGATTTTTCCGAGCATGGACTTCTTTCCCGTATCCGAATCAGGGGACGAATCAGGATAATTCTCTTTCAGCCACGTCCTCAGGGCATCCCTGTTCGGGACCAACAGAGCTATGGTATATGGATCCTGGCTGTTGTGAAGCACTACCTGATCGATGAATTTCGAGTTCTCTACCAAAGACTCCTCTATGCCCTCAGGGCTGTATTTTTCTCCGTCGGCGCTGATCAGCAGAGACTTGAAGCGGCCTACCACATACAGGAAATCCTTGTCTCGCATATAACCCATGTCTCCGGTATGCAGCCATCCGTCCACAATGGTTTCCGCCGTGGCTTTCGGATTCTTCCAGTATCCGGCCATCACATTTTCGCCCTTGATGACGATTTCACCCTTCTGTCCATACGGAAGCTCCCTTCCGTCTTCATCGCATATTTTTATTTCCATCGGCTTGACCACGCAGCCGGAAGAGCCGAGGATATGCCGGGCCGGAGCATTTGCCGAAATAATAGGAGTAGCCTCCGAGAGACCGTATCCCTGATACATCGGGATGCCTATGGCATAATAGTATCTCTGCAAGTCGATATCGAGCAGGGCGCCGCCTCCCACGAAAAATTTCATCTTGCCTCCGAGCCCATAGCGCACGCTCTTGAAAATGATTTTATCGAAAAGCGCTATCAGCGGTTTTTTCCAGCATTGGCGGAAGCCACCCTTGTTGTATCCTTCCTTATTGTATGAAATAGCCAGGTTAAGCGCGAAATTGTAGAGTTTTTCGACTGTCGGACCTTTCGCCTTCACTCCGGCTTCGATATTCTTCTTGAAGTTTTTGGCCAAGGCCGGAACGCTCAGCATCACGGTAGGCTGGAGTTCCTTTATGCTCATAGGGATATTGCGCAGTGCCTCCATCGGGGTCTTTCCTGCCGGCACGGTACCTATCGATGCTCCGTATGACATCAGGGTGTAGAATCCAGCCACATGTGCGAAACAATGATCCAACGGCAGGATGATGAGCATCCTGTCTTCCGGAGTCACCCCGATGACGGAACGGGCCTGTTCCACATTGGCCGTATAGTTTCTGTGGGTCAGAAGGATGCCTTTCGGATCGGCGGTAGTCCCCGAAGTATAGCTGATGTTGGCATAGTCGTCCGGACCTACCGATTCGTATCTCTGCTCGAACATTTTCCTGTTTTCCGATAAAAAGGAGTCTCCCATCAGGCAGATTTCCGAAAACGGAATTTCCTTTTCCCGGTACTCGGGCTGTTCGTCGAACACTATCACTTTCTCCACCATCGGAAGCTCCTTCAGGATGTTGCGTATCTTGGGCAGCTGGCCGCCCGACACCATCACATATTTGGAGTCGGAATGTTTTATCCGGAATATCAGGTCGCTGCTCTCTTCAAGTTTTATCGAGAGCGGAACATTGACGGCTCCGGCATACAGGATTCCGAGCTCTCCGATGACCCAGTGGTTTCTGCCTTCCGAAAGCAGCGCGATTTTTTCCCCTTTCTGCACGCCGAGGGCCATGAGACCCGCTCCTACCCGATACGCCTCCATGCGTGTCTGCTCGAAAGTGGTCGGCACCCATTCCCCGCCCTGCTTTTCCCAGAGGAAGGTGTTTCCTGCATATTGTCTCGTGTATTTCTCCACGAACTGGATAATGGTGATTCTTTCTGACATATGAATATCGTTAAATTATTCCACATCCTTGAAAAGACCGAAAAGTTCCGCATCTATCCTGTCGGTGATTTTCTGGAAATCCTCCGGACGGTTTTCGAACTTGATTTCATCCACGTCGAGAATGAGCAGTTTATGCGTATAGTCCGCAATCCATTTTTCGTACCTGTCATTCAGGCCGGTGATATAGTCTATCCGTATGCTTTTTTCGTATTCCCTGCCGCGTTTCTGAATCTGGCTCACAAGGTTAGGGATGCTCGAGCGCAGATAGATGAGCAAATCGGGAGGATTCACCAAAGACATCATCAGATCGAACAGGTCCGAATAGTTCTCGAAATCACGTGTACTCATAAGCCCCATGGAATGCAGGTTAGGAGCGAAAATCCTGGCATCCTCGTAAATGGTCCTGTCCTGGATAATCACGTCCTGGCACTTCGATATGTCCACCACATCCTTGAATCTCTTATTCAGGAAGTAAATCTGGAGATTGAATGACCACCTCTCCATGTCATCATAGAAATCGGAAAGATACGGATTGTAGTCCACGGACTCGAATTTCGGCGTCCAGTGGTAATGGGCGGCAAGCATTTTCGTCAAAGTCGTTTTTCCGCTGCCGATATTGCCCGCAATAGCTATATGCATGATATCTTGTTAAATTTTTCAACAATAGTACCGGACAAATTTAGGAAAATTTTATGTAAGTTTGTCCGGATAATTCCGGACAATGATGACACAGGTAAAAAATTTTTATTTCAATGATTTCCGCGAATGCTGTTCGGTGCTCTGGGACAAAAACGGAGAATGCGTGATCGTGGACCCGGGATGCGGTTCGGAGAGCGAAAAGGAAGTCCTTTATGATTTCATGGAAAAAAACGGGATCAGACCTTCGGCAATCCTGCTGACGCACGGCCATTTCGACCACGTGCTCGGACTCACGGACTGTGCGAAAAAATACGGAATCCCCGTCTACATGCACCCTGCCGACAAGGAAATACTGAAAATCGATGATTTCTTCACCCGCACTTACGGTTTCAAAATGCCTGTCATCGATGTAGATACCATAGATATTGCCGACGGAGACATCCTGACGTTCGGAAACATGTCATTCGAAGTCATCCATACTCCCGGACACACTCCGGGCTGCGTATGCTTTTTCGACAAAAAGGACAGGATACTCCTGAGCGGCGACACGCTTTTCGCAGGAAGCATAGGACGGACAGACCATCCCGGAGGAGACTACGACCAGCTGATGGAAAGCATATTCTCAAAACTGATGTGTCTCGACGGAGACATCACCGTCATACCGGGGCATGGTCCGAAAACAACGATTGCAGACGAACGCACGAAAAATCCGTTTCTGATGCCGTTCAACCTCCCGGCCGACGACGGGACGGAAGAGTAGCCCGGGCGGGAATCGGGCGAATACCGGGATATTCCGGGTTTCCGGACAAGGCAGAATCTAAAAGCAGAATGGAAAAAAAGAAGAAAACCGAATACATAAGGATACGCGGAGCCAAAGCCCATAATCTGAAAAACATCTCCGTCGATATTCCGCGTGATGAATTCGTAGTCGTCACGGGACTGAGCGGAAGCGGCAAGTCCTCGCTTGCGTTCGACACCATATATGCGGAAGGGCAGAGACGGTACATGGACACGCTGTCCGCGTACGCGAAGCAGTTCATCGGCATACTCGGAAAACCTGAAGTGGAAAGCATATCCGGTCTGAGCCCCATCATAGCCATAGAGCAGAAGACCACCGGAAACAATCCCCGCTCTACGGTGGGAACCATCACTGAAATATACGATTTCCTGCGACTCCTGTATGCCCGGGCATCGAAAGCATATTCCCCGGCTACCGGCAAAGAGATGGTCCGATACACCGACGAACAGATAGTATCCCTGATAATGAAAAACTATGAAGGGAGAAAATGCCTGTTGCTCGCCCCATTGGTAAAAGGCAGGAAAGGCCACTACCGCGACCTGTTCGAACAGCTCAGAAAACGGGGGTACACACAGGCAAGAGTCGATTCGGAACTGATGGATCTGAACACGGAAATCGTCATCGACCGCTACAAGGCGCATTTCATCGAACTCGTCGTGGACAAACTGAAACCGGAGGCGGATGACGAAAAGCGTATCAGGAACTCTGTCACGACAGCCCTGAATCTCGGGAAAGGCTCGATCGCCGTGTTAGACACCGAAACATCTGAAATAAGACATTTTTCCAAACATTTAGTTTGCCCGGACACAGGCATATCCATTGCCGAGCCGGCACCTCATTCTTTTTCTTTCAACTCCCCGCAGGGGTATTGCCCTCACTGCAAGGGTCTCGGCACCATTGTCGATATCAATATCGACAGCATCATTCCCGACAGGACAGTATCCATTGCCGACGGAGGCATCATCCCTCTCGGGAAAGTCAGGGAAACAAAGAAATTCGACATCATCAGGTCCATTGCCCGGAAATACGACTTTTCCATTTACGATCCGATAGACGAAATCCCGGAAGAAGTGGTCTCGCTCATCATTTTCGGCTCGGACGAACTTTTCAGGGTCGGAGAAGGGGCGGCGTCCGAAATGGTATCGTTCCCGGGAATCACGGACAACATAAACGAAAAAATCGTGTGTCCTGTCTGCCACGGCACTCGGCTGAACCAGGATGCAGGATATTTCAAAATCGACGGCAAGACCATATCGGAGGTGTCCGCCATGGAGATTTCGGCTCTCGGAGACTGGGTGCGCTCGCTCGACGGGAAACTCGACAACAGGGAACGCATCATAGCCCGAGACATACTGAAAGAACTCAGGGAGCGCATCTCGTTTCTCATAGACGTCGGGCTGGAATATCTTTCTCTCGACAGAGCCACGGCTTCGCTCTCGGGCGGAGAAAGCCAGCGTATAAGGCTTGCCACACAAATCGGGTCCAAATTGGTGAATGTCCTGTATATCCTCGACGAGCCGAGCATAGGACTCCATCAGAGAGACAACCGCAAGCTCATCGCGTCCCTGAAAAAACTGAGGGATGAGGGGAACTCGGTGATGGTGGTCGAGCATGACGCGGAGACAATGATATCCGCGGACTGGCTCGTGGACGTAGGACCCGGGGCAGGAGAAAACGGAGGCAGGATATGCCTGAATGCGCCTGTCGACTATGTCTTGAACGGGACTGAGCCGGACGAAGAAACGCGCAGCCACATGATGACGGGAGAATCGGTGACTCTCGACTATCTGACAGGGAAAAATTCTATTCCGGTGCCGCGGACAAGACGTCCGGGCAATGGCAGTTTTCTCGGGATAAGAGGTGCCCGGGGCAACAATCTCAAGAACGTCGATATCGATTTCCCTCTCGGGATGCTGATAGGGATAAGCGGGGTGAGCGGCAGCGGCAAATCTTCTCTCATAAACGAAACGCTGATGCCTGTACTGAAAAACAAGTTTTACAACGCAAAGATACAGGCCCTGCCGTGCGATGCCGTGACAGGCATAGAAAACATAGACAAGCTGATAGAAATCGATCAAAGTCCCATAGGCAGGACTCCGAGAAGCAATCCGGCTACGTTCACCGGTGTGTTCAATGATATCAGGCTGCTGTTCGAAGCCACGCCGGATGCCAAGGTAAGGGGGTTCAAGGCCGGGAGGTTTTCTTTCAATGTACCCGGAGGCAGGTGCGAGGAATGCAAGGGGGCCGGAATCAAGGTCATAGAGATGAATTTTCTGCCTTCCGTCAATGTCGTATGCAAGGAATGCCGCGGAAGGAGATACAAGGAGGATACCTTGGCAGTCAGATACAAGAATAAAAACATCAACGACGTGCTCGAAATGTCCATCAGCGAAGCGTACGGGTTTTTCGGAAATATTCCGTCGATTGCCCAGAAGCTCAAGGCACTGGTCGATGTCGGCTTGGGATATGTGCGGCTCGGACAGTCCGCCGTCACCCTTTCCGGAGGGGAAAGCCAGAGGATGAAATTGGCGGCGGAGCTCGGGCGCAAGGGAACGGGAAACACGCTGTACATACTCGACGAGCCTACTACAGGGCTGCACTTCGAAGATATCAAGGTACTGCTGAACGTATTGCAGCAGCTTGTAGACCAGGGCAACACGGTTATTGTCATAGAGCACAATCTCGACGTGCTCAAATCCGTGGACTACATCTTCGACCTCGGTCCGGAAGGTGGACAGGCCGGAGGCAGGATCGTAGCTCAGGGAACGCCGGAAGAGCTGGCTGAAAATCCCGCATCGGTCACCGGGCCTTATTTGGGAGAAATTTTGTAAAACATTCGTGCACCGGCTGATTTTTACGTCAATCCGTCGGACAGACATCGATAAAGTCATACTATTATGGACGAAACAAGGATATTCTGCGAGAACGACAATGCTTTTCACAAAGTCGGCACAGGCATCCGCCTGAAAGAACTGTCGGACGCATTCTGCAAAACCGTCGTGGATGAAAAGACCGGGACGGAACTTCCGGTGCTTGCCGCCTTGGTGGACCATGCATTGAAAGAGCTCGAATTTCAGATAATGATGCCTCACAAGATAGAGTTCATCGGCTACAACCATCCGGACGGACGGAGGACATACGTCCGCTCGCTGTGCTTTGTTCTGCAGCATGCCGTCAGGGATCTCTATCCGGACAAGGTGCTTTTCATAGAATATTCCCTGCCGAGCGGTCTCTATTGCGAGATTCGCGAGCAGCAAGCCAATGAAGACGGGATTCTTCCGACCCATTTCGTGACAGACGAGGAAATCGAACGGATAAAGGAAAGAATGCAGGAAATCATAAACGCCGACCTTCATTTCCATAAGGTGAAAATGACAGCTGACGAAGCCGGGAAGCTCTTCATGGAAAACAGCCAGCCGGACAAGGCGAATCTTTTGGAATCTCTCGGAAAACTTACATACAGCGTCTATTTCCTCGGCGGGGATGCAGACACGTTTTACGGCCCCCTCGTTCCGTCTACGGGCTATCTGAAAATTTTCGATCTTGCCGGTTTCAACAGCGGATTCTGCCTGCAGTTTCCCGAGGAAGGGAAGACAGGCAAGGTCACGCCTCTGAAAAGGCAGTCCAAACTCGCGGCTACACTGCAGGAATATGCGCAGTGGTGTGAAATCACAGGCGTAAAAGGTGTAGGGACACTGAACAAGGTCATATCTGACGGAGGTGCGGTGCAACTGATAAACATAGCCGAAGCCCTGCACGAGAGAAAATATGCCGACATCGCCGACATGATTTACGAAAGGAGGGACAAGGCAAAGATAATAATGATTGCCGGGCCTTCGAGCAGCGGCAAGACGTCATCTTCGAAACGTCTGGCGATACAGTGCAAGGTATTGGGTATGAACCCGAAAGTCATAGAATTGGACAATTATTTCGTAGACAGGGAACATACGCCCAAGGACGAAAACGGGGAATACGACTTCGAGTCTCTGTATGCCATGGATCTGGAACTGCTGAACAGGCAGCTGAACGATCTCCTGTCAGGCAAGACCATCGAAACCCCATGCTTCGATTTCAAGGAGGGCCGGCGGGTTTTCAAGGGAGACACCCTGCATCTTGACGAAAACGACATCCTGATAATGGAAGGAATCCACGCCCTGAATCCGGAGATGACATCGGCCGTGGACAACTCCAGGATTTTCAGAGTGTACGCCTCTGCGCTGACTTCGCTTTCATTGGATGAAAACAACAACATTTCCACATCCGACAACCGGTTGCTCCGCCGAATGGTCCGCGACAACAGGGTGCGCGGCGTGACTCCCGAATCCACAATCATGCGCTGGCACAGTGTCAGACGGGGCGAGAACCGGAACATATTCCCTTTCCAGGAAAATGCCGACGCGGCATTCAATTCGGCTCTGATTTTCGAACTTCCGCTTCTGAAATATTTTGCAGAGCCGCTTCTTCGCCGTATTGCGCCGAACTCTCCTGCCTATACGGAAGCTATCCGGCTTCTGAAATTCTTAGACTATATCGTGGCACTGTCGCCTAATGAAATAGCCGCCGTGCCTCCCACTTCGATAATGCGGGAATTCATCGGCGGCCAGATGCTTTAGAGGACCCCAAAGGGTACTACAGTCTCTTTTTGAGTTCTTCGGCCTGAGCCTCATAGCCAGGCTTGCCGAGAAGTGCGAACATGTTCTTCTTGTAGGCTTCCACGCCAGGCTGGTTGAACGGATTCACTCCGAGGATGTATGCGCTGATTCCGCATGATTTCTCGAAGAAGTAAAACAGGGAGCCGAGGTTGTACTCGTCGATTTTTTCGATGGACACGGACAGCTGAGGTACGCCGCCATCGATGTGGGCGAGTTTGGTGCCGAGTTCGGCCATTGCGTTGCAGTGCTCCAAGTGTTTGCCGGTCAAGAAATTGAGTCCGTCGAGATTCTGAGGGTCGTTGACGATGGTCATGGACCTGTTGCTGTTCTCCACGGAAACGACAGTCTCCATCAGAATACGCTCTCCATCCTGGATATACTGTCCCATCGAGTGCAGGTCGGTAGTGAAGTTCACGGATGCAGGGAATATGCCTTTTCCGTCCTTGCCCTCGGATTCTCCGAACAGCTGTTTCCACCATTCTCCGATATACTGGAGTTTAGGGTTGTAGGAAACGAGGATTTCTATCTTCTTGCCGTCGTCATAGAGCAGATTCCTCATGGCGGCATATTGTACTGCAGGATTTTCCGCCGAACGTACAGCCGTCGCCTTCTCCATTTCGGCAGCGCCTGCAAGCATCTTCCTCATATCGAATCCGGCCAGGATTATAGGCAGGATTCCTACCGGGGTAAGCACGGAGAACCGGCCGCCGACATTATCCTCGATGACGAAAGTCTTGTATCCTTCCTGGGTGGACAGGGATTTCAGGGCGCCTTTTTTGGCATCCGTCACTGCGACTATCCTTTCGGCTGCCTCAGCCTTGCCGTATTTTTCCTCGATGTAGTTCTTGATCTGGCGGAATGCTACTGCCGGCTCGGTAGTAGTTCCAGACTTGGAAATGACCACTGCCGCTATATTGCGCTCTCCGGCCAGGTCCATAAGCTCGCTCAGGTATTCTTCGGAAAGATTCTGTCCTGCGAACACGACTTCCATCGTATCTTTTGCAGAAACAAGCTGCTTTGCAAAAGTATGGGACAGCGCCTCTACCGCACATTTAGCCCCGAGATAGGATCCGCCGATGCCGATCACTATCACGAGATTCACGCCTTTGGACTTCCAGGCGTCCCTTATCGCTTCGCAATCGGAAATCAACGATTCCGGAGTATTGGTCGGCAGATGTTTCCAGCCGAGGAAATCATTGCCTGCACCTGTCTCGGCTTCCAGCACATCGAATGCGTCGAGAGCTTTCTCTACATATTTCTCATAATCGGCTTTTTTGACGAAGGATTCGCATCCTCCAAGATTGACTTTCAGCATAGTATTGTTGTTTTATGAATTTTACTCGCAATCCTTGAAATTCACCCTTTCGGGACACATTCCTACAAATTTAGAAACTGTTTGAAAATTTTACAAAAATTCTTTTTATATCGATCACCTTATCTCGATGAGTTCGTCCCAGGAGGTGGAATATCTGCGGGAGCGATGCTCGCTTCTGATACCGGACGTATAGTCACCTGATTTCTGGGAAGCAAGCCGGAGCAGCGACGAATTTTTACCTGCCGCATTCACCTTGTCCATTATCCGGGAAACCGTATCGTTTTTTTCCCGTTGTTCGGGATCAAACCCGAACAATGAAGGAGAGACTGCATCCGCAGGGACTATGCCGCCGACGATCACCCCTGCTTTCTTGTATCTGTATCCCTCCCTGTATATGGTATGCAACGCGCGGACAGCAGCAGATACGATTTCCTGAGTATTGTTTGCCGCAGTATCGAGCCGGACAGTTGCGGACGGGAAATACTGGGCCAGATCATCTCGGAAACGGTTAGTATGAAGAAAGGTGGTAACATCCTGCGCTGCAGTACCTTCCTGCCTGAGTTTCAGGGCGCAATGAGCTGCAAAATCAGCCACTTTCTGTGAAATTTCATCTTCATCTTCTATCATGTCCGCAAAAGAACGGGACGTGCAGATGGATTTGCGCGCCGTTTCCGTCTCGGCTTCCACACAGACTGTTCCTCTGAGTTCCATCCAGGTCCTCAGACCTGCAAGCATATAATGTTCCCTGATCCATGTTTCCGGGCGGCAAACATAGTCCAAGGCCGTTTCCACGCCTGCCTCCCTGAGCTTTGGCGCGATTTTTCTCCCCACGCCCCACACTTCGCCAACAGGAGTAAGCGAGAGCGCCTTCTCACGTTTCCGGTCGTCGTCTATCATGCAGACGCCGCGGTACCCTTTATATTTTTTAGCGAAATGGCTTGCTATTTTTGCCAATGTTTTCGTAGGAGCCACCCCTATGCTTACCGGTATGCCCGTCCATTTTCTGACTTTCGATACGGTCGACAGGCAAAGCGGTCTTATTTTTTCCGGAGGTATGCCGTCGAGGACCAAAAACGCCTCGTCTATGGAATAGATTTCGATTTTCGGGACCGTATCCGCAAGAATAGACATTACCCTGTCGGACATATCCCCATAAAGAATATAGTTCGAGGAACATACCTGCAGTTTCCCGCAATCGGCAAGACGGCTGATCTGATAGAAAGGAGTCCCCATCCTGATGCCCATGGCCTTGCTTTCATTGCTCCGCGCCACGACGCATCCGTCATTGTTCGACAGGACCACGACAGCCTTTCCTTCGAGCTCCGGTCTGAAAACCCGCTCGCAGGAAACAAAAAAGTTATTGCAGTCTACCAATGCGTACATACAGGGTACAAATTTATAGAAAATAAGCAGATCTCTCGACGCGTTGCTGTGCATTGGCATCATTGTCATCTCGAGCAATGTCATCTCGAGCGGAGCCTCTTTTGTCATCTCGAGCGGAGCCGCAGGCGCAGTCGAGAGATCTGTTAATATTTACTACTGTTCCACGAGCAGATCTCTCGACTTCGCTCGAGATGACAAAAGGGCGGACTCTCGCTGGGACGATCGTGATGACAACAAAATGAGCAGATCTCTCGACTTCGCTCGAGATGACAATACAAAAAAAGGAGACCGAATCAATCGTTTGATTTGATTCGGTCTCCTGTCTAAACGCGGCAGCTTCCTACTCTCCCACCTGGTCGGGCAGTACCATCGGCGTTGGTGAGCTTAACTTCTCTGTTCGGTATGGGTAGAGGTGGGTCCTCACCGCTTTTACCACCGC
>CALUSD010000071.1 GCA_944323295.1 uncultured Bacteroidales bacterium
GGAACTCCGGTGGAGATAAGGATCAGGAAGAAGACTTTCCCGGGAAAGGTTTGCAAAAAAAGATTTTATGACAAACACTATAAAAAATAAAGCAATGAGCAGGATAATGGATGGTTTGCTTTACAGCGAATCACATGAATGGGTGAAAGTGGACGGGGACACCGCCACGATAGGTATTACGGATTTCGCGCAGAAATCCATGGGCAATATCGTTTATGTCGACATGCCGGAAGAAGACGATGAGGTGTCGCAGAACGAAGAATTCGGGGCATTGGAGAGTGTAAAGGCGGCAAGCGACCTTTATGCTCCGGTATCGGGGACCGTGACTGAGACAAACTCCGAACTCGATGACGAGCCCGGCCTTCTGAACAGCGACCCGTACTCGAACTGGATTATAAAGGTAAGGATGAGCGATCCGGCCGAAACGGAAGCCCTGATGGATGCCGCAGCTTATGAAGCGTTTCTCGCTGCTCAGGCATGATGCGCGAAAAGAAAATATCTGCATAATATGGGATTCGCATATTTTCCTCATACCGATGAGGACATAAGGGAAATGCTGGGGCGCATCGGATCGGCATCGTTGGACGACCTGTATTCCGATGTCCCGGAGGATGTGATATACAAAGGGGATTTCGATATTCCGAATGCCATGTCGGAGATGGAAATCAGGAGGAAATTCGCTGACATGGCAGGGAAGAACGTCAGGTTGAAAATTTTTGCCGGAGGCGGAGCATACGACCATTATTCGCCGGCCGCGATACAGTCCGTCATTTCCCGTTCGGAATTCCTGACTTCCTATACGCCGTATCAGGCGGAAGTGTCGCAAGGGACTTTGAGATACATATTCGAGTTCCAGAGCATGATGGCCGGACTGACAGGGATGGACTGTGCCAATGCCTCCATGTACGACGGCCCTACTTCGGCTGCCGAAGCGGCAATGATGTCGACGGCCTGCACCAAAAAGAAAAAGCGTGTTCTGCTTTCCGGCACTTTGCTTCCGCAGGTGCTTGATGTGGTACGGACATACGCCCGTTTCCACGGCATCGAAGTCATGACTGTCCCGGGACTTGACGGGGTGTCCGACATGGCGGCGATGGAAAAGGAATTGCAGTCGGGTGATGTCGCAGGTGTCATGGTCCCTGGAATCAACAGATTCGGAATCATAGAGAACTTCGAGGGACTTTCCGATGCGGTCCATTCCGCAAAGGCGCTGCTGATAATATATTCCGATCCCTCGTCCCTTGCAGTCATCAAAACTCCCGGGGAATGGGGCGCGGATATCGTCTGCGGAGAAGCCCAGACATTGGGCATTCCTCTCAGCTTCGGAGGCCCGTATCTCGGATTTCTTTGCTGCAGGAAGGAATTCGTACGCAAAATGCCTGGAAGAATCGCGGGCGAGACAACCGACGCGGACGGCAAAAGATGTTATGTGCTGACTTTGCAGGCCAGGGAACAGCATATCAGGCGGGAAAAAGCCACGAGCAACATCTGCTCCAATCAGTCCCTGATGGCTCTGTATGCCGCCGTCTATCTGTCTCTTATGGGACCGTCCGGTTTGAAGCGCGTCAACGACCTTTCGTACGGGGGAGCGCATTATCTGCATTCGGAACTGTTGAAAACAGGTTTGTTCTCCGACGCTTTCCCGGGACGAAAGTTTCTGAAAGAGTTTGCCGTAGTTCCGGCAATACCTGTAAAGGAGCTGCAGGACAGGCTTGTCAGGAACGGATATTTCGGAGCGCTCTCATGCGGAGACGGCATCGTGACGTTCTGCGTGACGGAAAAACGGACGAAGGAAGAAATCGACGGACTGATTTCAGTCATCCGCCGGAAGTGATTTTTAACGACTTCCTTAGTCCTGAACAACATAAATTCGTCGAACTGACGTTATTTAATACCCACTGAAATCATGCGTTATTACGATAAATTGATATTCGAACTTTCCAAGCCGGGACGTCAGGGCTGGTCGCTTCCGGAAAACCGCTGGAAAGAAAGTACCGATGACCTGCCTGACGGACTTAAACGGACTACGCCGCCGCTGCTCCCGCAGGTCAGCGAGCCTGATGTCGTGAGGCATTATGTAAACCTCTCCGACATGAATTTCGGCGTAGATACGGGCTTCTATCCGCTCGGAAGCTGCACCATGAAATACAATCCGAAAATAGGCGAAGAGACGGCTTCCCATCCCGGGTTTGCGTCTCTGCATCCGCTGCAGCCTGCCGAAACCGTACAGGGGGCCATGGAAGTCCATGCGGAACTGTCCCGCTGTCTTTGCTCCCTGACGGGCATGTCCGCCTTTACGCTGAACCCGTTTGCCGGAGCTCACGGAGAACTGACAGGCCTGATGATCATGAGGCAATACCACATTTCCAAAGGGGACATGAAACGCACCAGAATCATCGTTCCCGACAGCGCCCATGGCACCAATCCGGCCAGTGCAGCCGTCTGCGGACTGCAGGTGGTGGAAGTAAAGTCGACACCGGAAGGCCTGATAGACATAAACGACCTGAAACCGCTTTTGGATGACAGCGTGGCCGGAATCATGATGACCAACCCCAACACTCTCGGTCTTTTCGAAACCGAAATAAAGGAAATAGCATCTTCCGTACATGCCGCAGGAGGCCTGCTGTATTATGATGGAGCGAACATGAATGCCCTGCTCGGAAAAGTTCGTCCGGGAGATATGGGCTTCGATATCATGCATCTGAATCTGCACAAGACGTTTTCCACACCGCATGGCGGCGGAGGCCCCGGTGCCGGACCTGTAGGCGTTGCACCGCATTTGGCCGGCCTGCTACCTTCTCCTGCAGTCAGGAAAATAAAGAATGCACAGGGGGAAGACATATACGAAATGGTCGAAAATCCGGACGGGCCAGGACGTATTTCCGGTTTTGCAGGCAATTTCGGTGTCTTGATGAAAGCCTATGCGTATATTCTGTCGCTCGGCAGGGAGAATGTGAAAAAGGTCGGACCGTATTCCGTTTTGGCAGCCAACTATGTAAAGGAATCTCTGAAAGACAGGTACAGACTGCCGGTCGATTCGCTGTGCAAACATGAATTCGTGTTCGACGGACTGATTCGCGGCAATGCCGGCACCGATTCGGAAGTCACGACGTTGGATGTGGCCAAAAGGCTTTTGGACTGCGGCTTCCACGCTCCGACGATATATTTTCCGCTTCTGTTCCATCAGTCGATAATGATAGAGCCTACAGAAACGGAGTCGAAGGAAACTTTGGATGCCTTTATCCAGGCAATGAGAACGATTGCGGACGAGGCCGTTTCCCGGCCGGAGCTTTTGAAATCGGCTCCGCACAATACTCCTGTCCGGCGTCCGGACGAAACTCTTGCCGCCACCCGTCCGGTTTTGCGTTACCGGGCAGACTGACCCTGCCGTCTCTGTCCGGCAGATTTTCGCCTTAAAAAAACAGAAAAATGAAACTTGTAATAATAGGAGCCGGCCCGGGAGGTTACGAAACTGCTCTCAAAGCCCGGAAGTCTGGATTTGAAGTTTGCCTGATCGAAGCGGGAGAGGTCGGAGGCACCTGTCTGAATGCAGGCTGCATCCCTACAAAGGCCTGGTGCCGCAGCGCCGAAATCGTCGAGGAAATCCGGAAGTCCCTGGAATTCGGGATAGAAGCAGGTGAGCCTGCTCCCGATTTCGCGAAGATATGTGAGCGGAAAGACAATATCGTCTCCCAACTGCGCGGCAATGTGGAGACAATGCTGCATACAGCCGGAGTGGAAATCGTCAGGGGCAGGGCGGAATTCCGGGATGCCCGCACCATTGCGGTCGGGGACGTGGAATTCTCCGCGGACTATGTCATCATTGCCACCGGCTCCAAACCGGCATTGCCCGGAATTCCGGGCATCGGACTTCACGGAGTACTCGATTCGACGTCTCTTCTCAATCTCCGGGAACTTCCCGGGCATCTCTGCATCATCGGAGGGGGAGTAATAGGTCTCGAATTCGCTTCGATATTCAAAAGTTTAGGAAGCGAAGTGACAGTCGTGGAATTCTGCAGGGAGATTCTGCCGAAATTCGACGGCGACATAGCCAAGCGCCTCAGACAGAGCCTCTCCAAACGAGGAATTTCATTCAGTCTCCAGTCGCAGGTGAAATCGATTGAGGAGGAAGACGGAAAACTGAGGGTCACATGGGAGAAAAAGGGGGAAATTTCGTCTGTCCTGTCGGACAATGTGCTTGCAGCTGTCGGAAGACATCCTGATACGGCTTCTCTGAATCCGGCTGCGGCTGGAATCGCGACAACGGAAAGGGGAGCAATAGCGACCGACGAGGATATGAGAACGAATGTGCCGTGGATTTTTGCCATCGGGGATGTGAACGGACGCCAGCTGCTCGCACATGCCGCTGTCGCTCAGGGTGAAAGAGCCTTGAATGCGATATGTTCCGATATATCCGGGAAAGACCCTGATAATGCATCCGCATGTAATAAAAATCTTCCCGACCTGTCGGTGATGCCGTCGGCCGTGTTTACCATGCCGGAAGCGGCTGCCGTCGGGCTTACCGAAGATGAATGCAAGGAAAAGGGCATTGCATGTTCCGTCCGGAAATCGTTTTTCAGGGCAAACGGCAAGGCGCTTTGCCTCGGGGAAACGGAAGGTCTGTGCAAAACCGTCATTGCTCCGTCAGGAGCTATCCTCGGCTGTCATATCCTCGGTCCGCATGCCTCCGACCTTGTGCAGGAAGTATCGGCGTTGATGTCTGCCGGGGCCGGTTACGATGCTCTTTGCAGAACGATTCACATCCATCCCACTCTCAGCGAAATATTCGATATATGAAAAACAATGAAAAGACCGGACGCCTGTCCCGGATAGTGGATTTCTGCAGGTTAGTCGACAAGGAAAAGTTCATCCGGCGCCGCACCTATCTTACGGACGGCGAGCGGTTCGAAAACGATGCCGAGCATGCATGGCATTTAGCGGTGATGGCGCTGCTTCTGTCGGAATATGCGGAAGAAGAGGTAGACGTACTGAAAGTGATGAGCATAGTCCTGATTCATGACTTGGTCGAGATTTATGCCGGCGACACTTTCGCATACGATACGGAAGGTCTGAAAACGCAGAAAGAGCGGGAAAATGCAGCTGCCGACAGGCTTTTCTCCTATCTGCCCGAAGATTTGGGCATGAAAATCAGAGCCTTGTGGGAAGAATTCGAAGCGGATGCCACCCCGGAAGCTCATTTCGCCCATACGTTAGACAATTTCCAGCCGATGATGCTCCAGGCCGCAACGGACGGCAAGGCATGGAAAGAAGGGGGACGGAAACTTTCCGAGGTGCTCGGCCGCAACAGCCGCACCGCCCGCGGTTCGAAAGCGCTCTGGGAGTTTGCAAAAGCGAATTTCATTTCCCCTCAGCTCGACAACGGCCATCTGATGCGGGACACTGACTTGAAATAGGGCCGCCTGGGCTATTTTTCCTGTCCGCCCTCAGCGGAAAATAATGAAAATTCACTATCTTTGCAAGATACTGACCAAGTTAAAGATAACCAACGCAAACACATCTTCTGAACAATATGAAAATTTCATCATTGCTGCTCGCCACGTTAGCCGTTTTCTTTGGTACGGCGACGACCGCGGCAGTCGGGCTTTGGGCACAGCCGCGGAACATCAAGGATACGAGAATCACGTATCTGTGGGATGTGACGCTTTCCATGAAAGGCTTCAACGGCGCCCCGGACATATATGACGAAGTGGTGCAGGCTCTTGCCGAAGACATCGACGCCATTTCCGACCCGCGGACTGAAATCGTGGTGATACCGTTCCAGGACACGGAGTTCTGCGAAGTATGGAGGGCGGCTGCCACGGAAGACGGGAAAAGGGAGATAACGAGGAAAATCCGGAGTTACGACAACGAAAAAGTCACCAATACCAGCATCGCGAAGCCCCTTTCGTATGCTATCGATAATATTTTTTCGTCTGACAAGGTGGATATAATGAAACTTCTGACAGACGGAAAAGACAACGTCAGTCCCGAAGAAGTCTCTTCCATACTCGACAACTGGTGCGAAATAGCCGGTAAAAAGGATGTCTACGGATATTACGTCATGCTTACGGATCAGGCGAAAGACGGCGATTTGGTCATGAAACTCACGAAAGTCTGCCGTTTCGAGGCGATAGACGACATGGGATTCCAGAATATCGTGTCCGTATTCCCTCCGGAAAAGATTTCGATGAACATAAAGGACGACTACGGCAAGCCGGTCACCTTCACTCTGTCTACGGTAAATGATGCCGAAATACCCGAGGGTTTCAAAATACGTGTCGTGTCTCTTGAAGCGGCCACGGAAGACGGATATCCGTATATTCACATAGACGAAACCGTTGCCGCAGGCCCGGACAACACTGTCACGGTCCATCCTGAATTCCTGCTGCCTGTAGAGGAAATGCGCTCCCGCCTTCCCAAGGAAACCAATGAAACCATAATACTTTCCGTCACACCCGCCGAGGGGATGGATTCCGGCGAATATGCACTGACCCGGATTCCTGACAAGGAATGTACTTTGGTACTTGTAAACAAGCCTGAAAAATCCCTGCGATTCTATGTCAAGTAAACTCATAAAGAATATTCTTGCTGCAGCATGCGCCTCATCCGCCATGTTCCTGTTCGCTTCCTGCTCTGACCGGCAGGAAAACGACAGTTTCGCGTGGGGCCGCAGCACCGAATACGGAAATTTCCTGTGGAACAAATATGTACCCGATACCCTGACGCGGGAAATAGTCCTCGATTTCAACGATGATGCGGAGCAATACATGGTCTCTCCCGTCTCTTTCGGCCTTTTTGAAAAGAATGACTTCGGGGAAATGGTGCCGGTGGACAATGACAAGGTGGAAGTGTACGTGAATGGAAGCAGGAGCGAAGACAACCTGATAGAAATCATGCCTCCGGCGGAGTCCGTCAAGGTAGGTCTCGTCCTCACCGACAAAGTGGCTCCCGGGTCAGTAAACTGGTATCTGAGACCCGTGGATGACGGCGGCCTCGACAGAATCAACGACATGACCAGGGAAGAATTTTCCGGAGCCGGTTCGGCACTCATGGAGATACAGCTCAGGAAAAGACACATCTGGAATCCGTTGGCATCCGGCTTGACCGCGGCTCTCTGTGTCATAGCCGCTGTGCTCCTGCTCTGGATTCTGTGCCTGAAATATGCTTTCTATCCGGTATTCAGAGTGAAATCCATCACCATGACCGAGCCGGATCCGTATTTCTCGAGCCATACGGTAAAAGGAGCGAGGAAATTCGTGCTGACGCCGAGGAAACAGTCGCAGAGCATGCTGTCGAGACTGTTTACCGGAAGAATCATATACGAGACCAATCCGCTCTGGACGACTGTCATCGAAATCATCCCGAGAGACAGGCGCAGTGTCAGGATCGGGAGTATCGGGACTGACTGGTTCGTGCTTACGAAAGTATTGAAAATAAGAGAAGAATATATTCTGGAAAACAGAAATACCAAAGGCAGGACAATAATAAAAATATCATAACAATATGGCAACGAAAATCAGGAGATGCCTTTTCATAGGATTAGGCGGTACGGGCATGACGTCATTGCTCCACACGAAAAAAATGTTCATCGATACCTACGGAGAAGTTCCTCCTATGATCGGATTCCTCGGGATAGATACCGACAGCGGAGCCTATAACAAGAGCATAACCGGCAAGTCCGGAGAAAAGGTCTCGCTTTCACCGAGCGAACAGCTTCCCATATCGGTCAAGGACGCAAGGCCGATATACGACATAAACAAGAGCAAACTGAGCTGGCTCCCTGATAAAAACCTTTATGCACTTGCATCGATGATGCTCGGTGCCGGACAGGTACGTTCGAACGGACGTTTCGCCTTTACCGTCAACTATGACAAGGTGGCCATGAAGGTAAAGTCGAAAATTGCCGACATTTCCGATGCCGGCATCATGAATAACGACAGATACGAACTCCTCGGCTCCGCCATCGACATCTACCTGATATTCTCCATCGGCGGAGGTACAGGCTGCGGTACCTTCCTGAACATGGCATATCTCCTCAGAAAGGAAGCCCCGGAAAGCAAGGTCACGGCATATGCGGTGCTGCCCGACGTGTTCAAGGCCATGGCACAGCAGGCCATGCCAAAAGTGCGTCCTAACGCTTACGGAGCCATAACCGACCTCGACTATCTGATGTCGTTCTCGATGGGGGACAATCCGTTCACCATCGAATATCTGAACGACAAAAGCTACGATATCAGGGAAAAACCGTTCAATTCGGTCATATTCGTGGACAACAAGAATGAAAACGGGGATGTCTATACCCATGTGGACCAGCTCGCCGAAATGATAAGTCTCGGCCTCGTGACTGCGGCAGGAGAACTCTCTGATGCTTCCGCAAGCGTGAGCGACAACCTCGAAAAAAACATCCGCGAAGGCAACATGGACATCATGCAGAAAAAGGCCTGGGCTGCGGGCATGGGAGTCTGCGAAATCATGTACAGAAGTTCCGACCTGAGCAGATACTACTCCATGAAGGCTGCCAAATATGTCATAGAGCAGATGCTGAATTCCTGCGAAGACGCCGATGCCATCGCCAATACATGGATAGACTCCGTAAACATCAGGGAGAATGAGGGCAATGACAATGTCATAGACTATATCTGCAGCAAGGAGCCGCGTCTTTCGGATTTCAACATAAACGACCCTTCGAATCCGAGGCCCGAAGCCGAAATGTTCATCGCCGGAAACAAATACAGGGACGGCGTTTTGGACGGCAAGGCGGATGAACTCAAGGCAAAAGTGTCCGAGGCCCTCGAAAGACTGATGTTCGAGCAGATAAACAAGGAATGCGGCATAGCTTCGGCAGCCAATATCATCGGCAGTCTCAAGTCCCAGGTGGCCATATTCCTGTCAGAAATGAAATCGGAAAAGGAAAGTTTCCAGAATATGGAGGCCAAGCTGAAATCCTCTCTCGACATAGCCTGCGACGACCTGAGCGACTATGACAGGAAATTCTTCAAGAAAAGCAGCAAGATAGAGGAACTGTCGGAAGACGTGGTGAACGCCGCCAAGCAGATCGTCGTGAACAACAACGAAATCACCCGCCGCAGCATAGCCATCCATTTCTTCGGACAGCTGCAGATAGAACTTTCCGAATGGGCGAACAAGGTAGAAATACTCAGGAAGAAATTCGAGGATGTCTACGCACGGTTTACCGACGACCTTGCCAACATAAAGAACAATGTGGACAGGGCCGCCATGACATTCCAGGTCGACCTTTCGCGCAACCGCCTGACCCAGACCAAACTGCGCAACGAAGAAATCAATATCCCGGACTTCGTCAGGAGCCTCGACAACAAGGACATAAGGGTATTTGCGGACATGGATGCGGACGTGCTGAAAAACAGGATACTCAGATACACCCTGAATCTGACCACGTCGAAAAACCTGATGGATACCACCATAGACGATATCCTGAACGAGATGGACGACGAATCCTTCAACAGGATGATTTCTCTCGCCCTGAAAAAGGCCATGCCGCTGTTCAGATACGACTATCGGGGATTCACGCCAAAATCGACGCCGAACGATTCATTCTACATAGGCGTACCCGACAAGCGCACATGCAAGGTCACGAAAGACGTGATCAAGGAGCATATCAAGTCCTCTTCAGACGTGGACATCGCCAGCATAGGCATGAATGACAGGATTATCATCTACCGTCAGATAGGTGTAGTCCCGGCTTATGCCATAGACCAGATTCCGCAGTACAAGGAAGAATATGAAATTTGCAACGCCGACTGCTTCATAGACGCGAATCTCAAACGCCGCATGGAAAAGGAAGATTTCAGCATCTTTCCAAAGATGGCTACGGAAAGGGATTCCGTGGAACTGTGGGTAAAAGGCCTCATTTTCGGACTTGTGAAAAACGAAGGCGGCAAATACTATGTGAAAAGCAGTGAACTCGGCGATATTCTCGACGACAACTGGTTTTATCTGGATTCGTACAGGGATGATGCCTTCCGGCAATTCTGCCGCTACCGCGAAAAATTCGAAAAGGAGTTCAACGATACCATCGAATCCATCGTCCAGACGAAAGGAAGAGAAGAAATCGGCAGCTTCCTGACCATGGTCAAACAGTCGTACTTCAACGACTATTCACAGCTCGGCATCCCGAAAGAGCAGCTGAAAGCCAAAGGTTATGAAAGGATAGCCGATCTGA
>CALUSD010000072.1 GCA_944323295.1 uncultured Bacteroidales bacterium
TTGATATAATTGTGCAAGGTCGAAGTCAAACATCACGCGGATGCCGCGGACTTCGTATATCATATTCTGTAATGTAGTGAGTTCCATTGTGGCGGTTTATAGATACACAGAATGCTCCATGATAAGCATTATAACACATGGAGGCGAATATGGAGCGAAAAAACAGAAAAGAATGTCGAAAAGAGAAAAAGAAAAGTATGGAAAAAGAAAAAATGACAAAAAAGAGAAAATTCCGCCAGCCTTGTCTGCGGAACACTCTTGCCAATACTTGTTATGACGGTCGCATCGGCTTTCGTACTCTGTCGAAGTGAATATTGTTAAAATTAACACGTTGACTGAAAAAAAACGTTGGTTTATTGAAAAAAGATTTTCATATTTGCAAATGGAAATTGGTTTACCAATCTGGTTGACCACATCGAAACCACAAATTATGCATAAACTTTTTACCATATCGCTCGTTGCTTTTTTGTCAGCATCGTTCATATCCATTGAAGCAGATGCTTCACTTCGTCTTCCGGCTCTTTTTTCCAACGATATGCTGCTGCAGAGAAATGTCGCAGCTAAAATATGGGGATGGACCGATGTTCGGGAAAATGTGACGGTGACGACGTCCTGGAACGGGAAGATATATGATGCCGTACTCTCGGCTGACGGGGCAGACGGACACGGCATTCAATGGTCGGCTGATATACAAACGGCTGATGCAGGAGGCCCGTATAGCATTATCGTAGCTTCACCGTCCGATACTGTCATTATAAAAAACATACTGCTCGGAGAAGTCTGGATATGCAGCGGACAGTCGAATATGGCAATGCCGGTGAGAGGATATACCGGCCAGCCCGTGGAAGGCTCCCTTGAAACGGTGCTCGAAGCTCCGGAATACGCAGGCAAGATCAGGATTTTCAATGTTGCAAAAGATTCCAGCCATGTTTTGAAACATGATTGCACTGGCAAGTGGCAGAAGGCTTCTTCCAAGACGGTGGCTGCAACTTCTGCCATAGCATACGGTTTTGCTGTACGTATGACAAATGCCCTCGGGATTCCCGTCGGGATTATAACAAGTGCATTCGGCGGTACTAAAATAGAAGCATGGACCCCCGCGGAAGCTCTCGAAGCGTCCTTGAAAGGGGTTATTCCAGAATCTGCGATTGCGAAAAAAATGTCAGTAAGAAATACCGGAAGGAAAAAACCGGACCAGCCGGGAAGTCTGTTCAATGCCATGATATATCCGTTGGCCCCATTTACGGCAAGAGGGTTTCTCTGGTATCAGGGGTGCTCGAACAGAAAAGATTACACTCATTATGCTGAAATGCAGGCTGCCATGGTCGAAGCTTGGAGAAAATCGTGGAATGATGAAAACGCCGACATGCTTTTCGCATTCGTGACCATTGCCCCTCATTCCTACGGGGATTCCATGGATGACACCAGGGCATTCTTCGTCGAAAACCAGCTCAAGTCTTTGGAAATTATTCCTAACAGTCTTGCAGTCCTTTCCGAAGGTTGCGGAGAAGAGGACTGCATACACCCGTCGCGGAAAAAAGAAGTCGCCGACAGGTTGGCCTGGAATATTCTTGCGAAGCAATACGGTTTTTCAGGACTGCCTTATAGATGGCCCGAGCCGGCTGAAATAGAAATGAAAGAGGGCCTGGCTGTCGTCTATTTCGACAATGTGAAATACGGGCTTTGTCCTACATACGGGGAAAAAGTCGAGGGCTTCGAAATAGCCGGCAAGGACAGGGTCTTCCACAAGGCGGAAGCTGTCGTGAAGCGTGATCCTTTCAGGGTGGAGGTGTCATCTTCGGAAGTCGAATCTCCGGCAGCAGTGCGCTATGCTTTCAGAAACTATGTCGAAGCCAATCTCTGCGACATTGCCGGCAACCCCGTTCCTCCATTCCGGACCGATGACTGGGAATGATTCCGTAATGGAATCCAAACATACCTTGATAATTAATAAACATTAAAATTTATGCATAACAAAGCCATACTACAGCACATAGCTGCCATCATCACGATATTGGCGGTATCGGCGACCTTCGCATTTGCGCAGCAACGGACCATAAAAGGTACCGTTTCGGATGCTTCCGGTCCGCTCATAGGTGTGTCTGTCATGCAGAAAGGCTCTGCTACCGGAGCCGCTACGGATTTGGACGGTAAATATTCCGTGACTGTCGATGTTGAAAATCCCGTACTGGTATTTTCATATGTCGGATACAAGACCGAGGAGATAAAAGTCGGGATTTCTGATGTCATGGATGTAACCATGGTGCCTGATGCCACCCTCCTGGACGACGTGGTGGTCATCGGATATGGTACGGTCTCAAAATCCCATCTTACAGGGTCCATATCGAAAATCGGAGGCGAATCCCTGATAGACAACCCTGTATCCGATCTGACTACCGCCCTGCAAGGCCAGGTCGCAGGACTTTCCATCAATAATACGACCTCGGAAGTCGGTGTGGCTCCGAGCATCAGGGTCAGAGGCTCCGGCTCCATTTCCGCCGACAGTTCTCCGCTCGTGATTATCGACGGCTATCCTGTTCCTGACGGACTGTCGACCGTGAATACGTCGGATATCAAGTCCATAGAAATTCTCAAGGATGCAGCTTCCGCTGCAATATACGGTTCCCGTGCCGCAAACGGCGTCATTATGATTACAACCAAAAGCGGAGAGATCGATAAACCGTCATATAGCGTAAAGGTCTACCAGGGAATGAAATACGCTTATAAGCTGCATGATATTCTCACTTCTACGGAATGGCTCGAGTGGCAGGAAATGGAAGCTGCATGGGGTGGCCCGGATGTGAGACCCCAGGATAAGGTGGCCGCATGGATAGAACAGAATATCGGTTCCACGGACTGGCAGAGAGAAGCTCTCAGGGACTTTACCGATATCACGAGCGTCCAGTTTTCCGTGTCCGGAGGCAAGAAAGGATTCCGCTACTACACGTCCGGCTCGTACACCCATGATGAAGGTATCATGTGGCAGAATGCAGTGGACAAATTCAATTTCAGGACGAGAGCCGATATCGACCTTTCCAAGATCGTGAAATTCGGCTACAACGTATCCATGAACTATACGAACTCGAGCCGCCCGAGGAACAATTTCATCGACTTTTACCGTACTCCGTCATTCCTTCCCGTCGTTCATAATGACTGGACGACGGCATTGACCGGAGGTTATGTCGGTTTTGCCCGCGGCAGCCATTTCAACGATATTTCCGGTCCTGTAGGAGATCCTGATGGATATGGTAACCCGGGCTGGGTTACAGAAGTGGATCCGTTTTCGTCGGCGAACAACAACCCCAAGAGCGTGATGGCGAACACTCGCAGATGGAGCGAGAAACTGACCGCCCTTGCGAGTGCATATCTCCAGATCGACATAGCCAAAGGACTGACATTCAAAAGTTCTAACGGCGTGAATGTCCGGTATTCTCCGTCGTACAGCTATTCGAACAGGAATGCCACGAAAGATGACATGCCGAGCGAAGCTACATATTACGATTCGCGTTATATCAATCTCCTGACGGAAAATACTCTGAATTACAGCGGCAAATTCGGCAGGCATAAAATAGATGCGCTTTTGGGTTACACCCTCGAACGCACGATGCTCCAGCATGTAGCCTTGTCTGCGACAGGTTTCGCCACCGATGATATTCAGACACTCAATGCCGCTACTGTCTTCGAACTCGCATCCGAGAACAACGGCAGAGGTGCCGGAACGGGAACCCATCGGGATGCCGACAATGTCCTGGAATCCGCTCTGGCCCGCGTATCGTACAGCTATGCCGACAAGTATCTCGTATCGGCTTCCATCCGCCTGGACCGCTCGTCTCTCTTTACAAAAGGCAACAGGAATGCATGGTTTCCTTCCATATCGCTCGGATGGAGGCTTTCGGAAGAGCCTTTCATGCAGAATGTAAACTGGATCAGCGCATTGAAACTCAGGGCATCGTACGGAGTGACAGGAAACAACAACGTGGATTACTGGTCAGCCCTCGAACTTCTCGGCAGCGCTAATTACGTCACCGGAGAAGGCACAGGTACACTTGCGCCTGGATTTGCCAACACGTCTACCACGCTGGCCAACCCGGATATCACCTGGGAACAGACCGACGAGTTCAATGTCGGGGTGGATTTCGGTGTTCTCGATGGAAAAATCACGCTCGGAGTCGATGGCTATTATGCCATTACGAGGGCATTGCTCTTCGAGCAGCCGACGCCTTCCTTTACCGGGTTTACCCATTATTGGAACAATATCGGCCGGGTGAGGAATGCCGGACTGGAAATACAGATAGATACATATCAGTTCACGCGTAAGAATTTCAGCTGGAGCACGAATGTCAACTTTTCGATGAACCGCAACAGGCTTCTCGAAATAGGCGGGGAGGCGGAGGTGATTTCGCTCGGAGAGCGCAATGAAAACTATATTGCCCGTGTAGGAGAGCCTCTTATCCAATATTACGGCTTCAAGACTGTCGGTGTCTGGAATACGACAGAGGAAATCGAGGCTAATCCTCATTTTTCCGCAGACATACCCGGCGGTCCGAGAATATGGGATGCCAACGGTGACGGCGTATTGAACGATGACGACCGTGTGCCTCTCGGGGATCCGTATCCTGACTTCACTTACGGTATGACCAATACGTTCCAGATAGGGAAATTGGATATTTCATTCCTTATCCAGGGCGTGCAGGGTGTCACGATAATGAACGGCGATATAAACTACAACGAATCGCATCGGTATAACAGGGCATACATGGAAAACCGTTGGGTGAGTGCATCCCATCCCGGCGACGGCAAGACACCTTATTCGAAGAACGGATATGATATCATGTTCACGGATGTTCCGCTTCAGGACGGCTCGTACGTTTGTCTGAGAAATGCCACCATAGGCTATACATTCTCTAAAAAAGATTTGAACAACAAACTCAGAGGATTGAGGCTGTATCTCTCCGGAAACAATCTCGCCTATATCTGGAGCAAGGACTACAAGGGTATAAACCCGGAAGCGCGCATGACGAGCGGGGTGTACGATACCCCTATGATAGACGGTTACCAGAGAGGCGGTTTCCCGTTGACCTCTACGGTTACTTTCGGTATTGATTTGAAATTTTAATGGAAAGACAGATGAAAAAGATATTATCCATAGTTTTGACAGGTCTCGTCGTTTTTTCATGCAATCTTGACCAGTTCCCGTATTCCGAGGTTTTCGAGAACGAGTATGTGAAGGATGAAAATTCAGTGAATACTCTCGTTATGGGTGCTTACAATGCTCTGCAGGGTGTTTTGTACTACGAATGGTCTGTGACCGAACTGCGCAGCGACAATGCGAGGATGCGTGCCAACAATTCCACTTCCCAGGAAACCAAACTTGTGGAACAGCTCGATCAGGGAAATGTCCTTACCGCAAATGCCTGGGTGCAGGATTACTGGGAGAAAAGCTATGCAGCGATTTACAGGGCGAACGATGTCCTGGCGAATATAGACGTAGTGGAAAACGCGCAGAAAAAGGCCCAGTTCGAAGGTGAAGCGCGGTTTCTGAGAGCCCATATCTATTTCAATCTTGTCCGTCTCTGGGGCCCGGTGTTCAAAGTGACGGGCAAGATCGATCCCGAAGAAGCACGGGACATGCAGCGTGCTCCGAAGGAAGATATCTATGAATTGATAGAGAGTGACCTGAATGCCATCGTGGACGGCAATCTTCTTCCTGAAACCTATGAAGCTGCCGATCTCGGAAGAGCCGACATGAAGGCCGCCAAAGCATTGCTCGCAAAATATTACATGACGGTATATCAGCCGGGCGAAGACAATTATTCAAAGGCGAAGACTCTTCTCGAAGATGTCCTGAATGCCTGCGGCAATCCTCAGAGCGGGGCTGACTTGGTGCCGTACGATGACGTGTTCTCCATCGCGAACGAGATGAATGACGAGATAATATTCGCCGTGCGGTATAAGGCAGGGAATCTCGGCATAGGTTCTCCGTTCACTACGCTTTTCGGTCCTACCAACAATGGCGGCAACGTATGTATCGGCTCTCCCAAGCATTTCGACTTCCCTTCGGACAACCTTGTAGCCGCCTTCAATGAGAATGAGGGTGATTTGAGGAAAGATGTCGTATTGCAGGAAAGCTATGTGGACAGGGTGTCGGGCAAAATAATTGAAGCCCGGTGGAACAACAAGTTCCTGCAGAGCGATATGGCAAACGAGTATGATGCGGAGAATGACTGGCCGGTCATCCGTCTCGGAGATGTGATTCTTCTGTATGCCGAACTCGTCAATGAACTTTCCGGACCGAATGCCGAGGCACTGAAATACCTGAACATGATCAGGCAGAGAGCCGGCATACCTGAATACGACAGCTCGCAGCTGCCGTCGAAATACGAGTTCCGTACAGCGGTACGCAACGAAAGAAGACTTGAATTAGCCATGGAAAACCAGCGATGGTTCGATCTTATGAGATGGGGTACGGCCGTCTCCACGGTAAATGAATTCCTCCGGACGGAAGAGTTTTATTCGCTGTACGACTATACGGTGAATCCTATAGCCGAATGGCAGGTATTGCTTCCGATTCCGACATCGGTGATGAATATAAATCCGGGCATAGCGCAGAATCCGGGATATTAACAGACAGTGCTTATGAAACGATATATTGAAATTATGGCAGTAGCCGTGCCTGTCCTCTTCCTGTTCACGGCGTGCGAAACATTGAGCGTGGATGAAAAGGTCGTCAGCGCTCCGGTGATTCAGTCATTTTCTCCGAAGAAAGCTCCCGCAGGTTCCGATATCGTGGTGACAGGAGAATTCCTGAACAATGTCACGAAAGCATATATCGGGGACGTGGAAGTGGAAATATCCGAAAAGGTATCCGACAAAAGGCTGTCGATAAGGGTAGGAGAGGATGTTTCCAAGGGCAGGATCAGCCTTGAAAATCCGGAGGGGACAGGCTTTTCGGAGGAAGAATTCGAATCTTCGCTGGCAGTGCCTGCCATCAATGGCGACTTTTTGCAGGAGAGTGCCGGATTGGGAGAGGAAATCCTGATTCAGGGTACCGATCTGAATTCGGTAGTAGAGGTCCTGTTCATGTCTGACGGATATGAAGGACACGCTGCCGAAATCATTCAGCAGCAGGATGCTGAGATTGTCGTAAAGGTGCCTTATGTGGAAACGTCTCAGGCCAAAATCATCCTTACTTACTATGACGGAGGCCAGGAACCTGTCTCTACGCCTATAGAGAACGCTCCGACTATCGAAATCATCAAGGCTGTCCCGAGTTTTGACTCCATGATACCGGAAAGGACGGCTGTAGGGAAGAGCATAACCCTTTCAGGAAAAAATCTCAATCTTGTGGAAAGAATCACTGTCAGGGAAAACGGTGTGGAAGGTGCACCTGAGTTCGAAGCGGCGTTCAATGCCACAGAAGAGTCTCTGACATTCACTGTCCCTGCCGGAAACTACGACGACGGCGACCATACCGTCACCGTAAGGGCCGAATGGTACGACGGCAACGAAGGGGATGATATCATGGAAAATTTAGTGATATACGTACCGTTTGTCAAGTTCTGGGAGAATATTACGGCATACTGCCAGGGCCGCACGGAAACCAATTCGTACCGCTCGTTCTTTTCTCCGGAAACAGGAATACTGTATGAAAATTCAAGATGGCGCGATGAACTGGATCCGATAGCCTACAGCCTGAACGGAGCGAACTGGGGCGGGACCGGATCGAACAATGTTCCGGCAGCCGGTGTCGTGTCCGATGAGGATTATGATTCGACAGTGCCGTATTTCTTTTTCTCGGCAGTCAATGACGGTCCGGTACAGATAAATTCGCCGGCGAATTCGAACGGACAGTTGAAGAATTTTTTTATGAACGGCTCTTCGAGCGCAGAGGAGAACAGGATTACAGGTACAAGCGACAATATCCATTCAGGCATTCCGATTCTTGCCTTCCGGTATCTGAATCCGGAAAATCAGACGGAGGCGGCACTGATAAACAAGGTGAAGAATGCTGAAATAGAGAATATCGATGAGGTGGCATTTCCTGTAAATGCGACGGATATGACTGTGGCAGGAATAGGCATATCGACGGTCTCCGGCTCGATCAATACCGATACATGGTGCGGATCGTACGAACTGGAGCCGATGAGAGATACACCGGACTATGAAGTCGGTGCAGTCATCCTCGTGATGTACTATCATAACGGAGGCTATTCCAAAGAGAACCCGGCCTTGAATATCAAAAGGATAGGTCTTCTGCACATAAAAACCATGGACTGGGGGACATACTCGACTTCTTCCAGAACCACCTATGCAAATTCGAACGTCACGTTCGACTGCTATTGGCAGAAATACGATTACGATTATAACAAGGTACAATAATGAAAAGGCTCGCTATAATAATATTGTGCGCCGTCGGCGCAATGACGTTTTCCTCATGTCAGACGGAGGACGGACTCGAAATCAAGAATACTCCTGCCGTGGACGGAGACAGGATCTCGCCTATGACTGATGAGAGCGGAGCGGTCCGGGCCTACGAGGGGAACAGGGTCTCTGTCGAAGGTTTCAATCTCGACAGGGTGGGACTTGTCACCATGGCGGACGTAGAGGCCCCGATCGTAGAGGCTTCCCTGCAGAAACTCGTTTTCGAGATTCCGGAACTTCCGGAAGAATATACGCAGCGTGACAATCCATGGAATGTCGAGCTGAAAATCTATGACGCCGATGCTGCTACGGTAGTGTACACTGCTCCGTATTTCGTGACAGTTCCGATCACCGACGCCATGGTGACCGGATTCTCTCCAGCAGAAGGCACCGTCGGGACCATCATTACCATAACCGGACGCAATCTGGACCAGCTGACCGAAGTCATTTTCTCGGATGTGGAAGTCCCTGATATCGAATTCATCGAACAGACTGCCGATGCGGTAAGAGTGGCGGTGCCGGCCGTGTCCGTGTCCGGAGCGGAGTCTGAGATAGATATTACGGTCGTCTGGTCTGAGGGAGAACTGCCGGTGACATCGGACGGGAACAAATTCATTCTCAGCATCCCGGTTTTCGATGAATATATACCGGAAGGTACTCTCGAACTCGATATGGATATAGAGCTTACAGGCCGGAATCTCGATATGGTGACCGGTATCAGGTGGGGCGAATTCCATTTCTCTGTCATCGAACAGTCCGAGACGGCCATCAAGGTGAATATCCCGGCCAACATGCCGGAGCAGGATCCTGCCGTAGCGACATACGATCTGATAGCCGAATACGGAGACGTGGCAGCGTCTATGGTAATTGCCGAGGATGTATCCGTGGATACTTCGCCTATACCGCTTCCTGCCCCTGAACTTGTTTCCGCAGTTTCTTCCGATCCGGAATATGCCGGGATGTACCTCGGTCGTGAAGTGACCGTGACAGGGAATAACCTGTTTTCTATCTCTGAGGTGACTGTAGCCGGGATAAAAGTCGACATGACGGAGAATTCTTCTACTGCGACGGAATTCAGATTCGTGATGCCTGAAACCCTCACCGGTACGGCGGCAAAAGAGGTCGAACTGAAAGTAACCGATACGCAGGGCCAGTCTGCATCCATGAACATAACGGTGTATCCGTTCTATTATACGAAAGGTCTGAGGTTGGGAATCGGCTCGAGTTCCATAGATACATATTCGGACGACGCCCGCAACTATTCTTTCCTGATGTTCGACAGAGGCGGCTCCATTTCTGCCGAGCAATGGTATACCGAGCCGGCGGACATGTATGCCTTGAGTGTCGATAGCGGTACACAGGATGTGAAAAACCCGGTTACAAGTTCTCTTTATACGATTGCCGCTACAGCTACGGCAGAGCAGTATTACAGTGTTCAGCCTTATGTGTATGCAGCATCTGCAAGCTCAGGAGACATCGACATCTTCAATCCGTCCGGGTCTGCAAACAGAATCAGCTATCACCGCTATCCCGGCAGTACCAAACTTCCGGAAACACTGGGCACTCCGATAGTCTACATGACAGTTCTGAACAGCGATGAAGATGTAAAGGCTGCCGTCTCCGGAGGAAATTTGGACGACATCCTGATGTCTGGCAAGATGGCTTCCAGAAATACGTATGTAAGACATGCAAAAACGGAATCGACCAGCAACTGGGTGGTCGGCAGCGTCATACTCGTGCAGTATGTTACTTATGAGCACGGTCTTAACGGTACCAAGCCGTCCGACATCGGCGATGTCCGCAAACAGGGATATCTCTATGTCAAGGACCTGACGTGCAAGACTGACGAAAACGGCAAACTCCTGAGCAAAGAGGAAGACAACTGGTCGGGATACATCGAATTCGACCTTTACTGGTCCAACACGCTGAACTGATACGGGCCGCAGGAAACTTGACATAATTGAAATCATGTGTAAGAAAACCATAATTTTTTCAGCTGTCGCGGCAGCCCTGATATTTTCGGGCTGCCACGAGGCCAAATCGGACACATTGCCGGAGACCGGCATTGAAAATCCCGAAACTTCCGATACGGATCAACCGAATGGTACTGAATACACGGTATCTTCTCCCGAAGAACTCAAGTCGCTGAAACTCCGGCCGGGGGATACTGTCGTATGGAAAAACGGGACATACGATACCGTTGTCATCAAATTCAAGGCAAACGGTACGGAAAAGGCTCCTGTGACATTCAGGGCGGAGACTCCGGGCAATGTCGTATTTACCGGAGCATCATCCATGTCTTTGTCCGGAAGTCATATCGTTGCGGAAGGATTCAGCTGGACAGAGCTTGACACATCTTCCAAATCGTCCGTCATGACTTTGGCCAAAGGCAGTACGCATTGCACCTTTACGGATTGCAGCATAGACGGGACAGGCAGCAAGGTGTCATCGACGGATTCCAAATGGGTGTCGATGTACGGAACTTACAATGAAGTGTCGCACTGCACTTTCCTGAACAAACGGAACATAGGATGCCTGTTAGTGGTCTGGATGGAGGACGGCATCGTGCCGCATCATGTCATCCGGGACAATTATTTCACGCGGCCTTATACCCATTACGATGAAAACGGGTCCGCCATAAACGGGCAGGAAACCATACGCATAGGCACCAGCGGCTATTCCATGTCCGAGGCAGGCTGCACCGTCAGCAGGAACCATTTTTACCAGTGCCACGGGGAGAGGGCCGAAATCGTATCCAACAAGTCATGCGGGAACCTCTATGCCGGAAATCTTTTTGAGGAGAGTGCCGGCTCACTGACTCTCAGGCATGGAAACCGTTGCACCGTCAGGGGCAACTACTTTATCTCGGGAGGCAAGGCCGATGCGGGAGGCGTCCGCATAATCGGCGAAAACCATACTGTCGAGGACAATGTTTTCCTGAATCTTACAGGCAGCGGATACCGTTCTGCACTGTGTCTGGTACGCGGGGAATCCGATGCCGAACTTTCAGGGTACTGGACCGTGAAAAATGCAGAGGTCAGAGGCAATGTTTTCGTAAACTGCCGCTACGGAATAGTCGTCAACTACAGCGGACGGGATTCCCAGGATTCGTGTCCTGAAAATGCCCTTTTTGAGGACAATGTGCTGTTTTCCAAAAACAAGTCATCATATACGCCCGTATATGTGCTGGATACTCCCGAGACGGAAATGCACTGGCTGAACAATATTATCTACGGCGGCAAATGCCGTGGAATCGAACTTTCCATGTCCGATACCGAGCCGCAGATAAAGGACTATACCTCCGATATGGAGCAAATCAGGGAAAACGCAGGCAAAAGATGGTAAAAATGAAAACCGAAACGATAATATTGTCCGCCGCCATGTCCCTTCTGCCGCTTTGTTCGGAAGCTGCCATACATAAAACGACGCTTCCGGAGGTGGAAAAGGTCCTGGAATCGGCGGCTCCGGGAGATACGATAGCCGTGTCGCCAGGCACATATCGGGATCTGTCCATGAAGTGGGAAGGCAGAGGCACAGCCGAAGCTCCGATAGTGGTGACGGCCGAAATTCCAGGCGGAACTGTCATCACCGGCTCGTCCGTGCTGAATATTTGCGGCAGCCATCTTGTCGTGTCTTCTTTCCTGTTCAAGGATGGAATCCCTGTCAGAAGCAAAGGCGCTCTGATTCAATTCAGAAACGGAGACTCCTTGGCAAGGAACTGCCGCCTGACCGGGTGTGTCATCGATTCCTACAATGCCCCGCGCCGCGACCATGCATCTTCATACGTTTTCCTGTACGGCCGGCAGAACAGGGTGGATCATTGCTCTTTTATCGGCAAGAAAAGTCTCGGAGTGACGCTCATCGTATGGCTGAACTACGAGGGCTGCATCGACAATCATCACAGTATCGACCACAATTTCTTCGGTTATCGTCCGGTCTACGGGTCCAACGGTGCCGAAACTATCCGCGTCGGCACTTCACAGCAGTGCATGGAGCCGTCCCGCACAGTCATTTCCGACAATGTTTTCTACAGGTGCAACGGCGAGGTGGAGGTGATTTCCATAAAATCCTGTGAAAACACCGTGAAAGACAATTTCCTGTATGAGTGCGAGGGAGTGCTTGCATTCAGACATGGGGACAGGAATGTGGCCGAAGGCAATGTTTTCGTCGGAAACGGCGTCCGGAATACCGGAGGAATAAGGATAGTCGGAGAGGGGCAGACGGTGCGGGGCAACAGGTTTTTCGATCTTGCCGGGGACCGTTTCTTTTCGGCTCTCGCTTTGATGAATGCCGTGCCTAACTCGTTGCCGAACAGGTATATGCAGGTAAAGGATGTCCTCATAGAGGACAATGAGTTCGTCCGCTGCCGTTCGATAGAGTTCGGTACGGGAAATGATTACGAGCGAACCTTGGCTCCGGAAAATATCCTTTTCAGATCGAATACTGTTATCAACAGGGAGGCGGATTTTCCATACGAAGTCATTTCCGACGCATCCGGATTAGAGTTCAGGTCAAACAAGGCATTGCTTGCCGAAGGTGCGTCCCTTCCGAAAGGATTCGTCAAGGCTCGGGACAACGGTATTGCCCCGGCACCGTCATTGGCGGAAGCCACCCTGAACACCGGAGCCTGCTGGTATCCTCTTCCTTGTGATGTTCCGAAGGCTGAAGTCCGGAAAACCGTTGTGACTGTCGGCGCCGGCGGGAACTTGCCTGCTGTGGCGGCAAAGGCAGAGCCTGGAACTGAAATCGTGCTGACTGATTCGCTGTATCTGCTTGAAGAAAGCATCGAGGTGTCGGCAAAATTAACCATACGGGCAGCGGAGGGAGTGTCGCCGGAGTTCAGATATGCCGGCAGAAAGTCCGGCAATTTCATCTCCATAGCCGACGGCGGGGACTTGACTGTTTCCGGCATTACGTTCAACGGCGTACTTGCTGCGGGGCGGAGTTCCGCGAAGGGCGGTATTTCTACTGTTTCCGACATGCTCGAAACATACAGGCTTAGTGTCGAAAACTGCACTTTCATAAATTTCGGCGAAAGCGGATTCATACCTGTCAAGGGGACTGCCGGCACCTTTGCAGAGCGGATTGAAATCAGGAACTGCCATTTCGAGGCGCTTTCCGGAGACGCCGTAAATTATGCTGCGGAATTGGATGACAAGGGCAGGTACAACGCAGACGACCTCATTATAGAGGATTGTACTTTCGAGAGGATACTCGGACTGCCGGTCAACATCTATCGCGGAGGAAGCGACGAGAGTACCGCCGGGCCGTATGTATATGTCAGGAACTGCAGCTTCCGCGACTGCTGCAACAAGGTCCGCGGCTCTGTCATCCGCATCATCGGAGCGCAAATCCTCGAAATCACCGGCTGCGATTTTAAGGACAGCGGCCGTGGAGGATATTCCGTCAGGCTCGATGATGCCCCGTGGGAGAAAATCACCCTTTCAGATTTGAACTTCGAGAACTCGGGCAGGATTCTGTCCAACAGAAAATTCGATATATTATGAGACTGATCACATCTGTTTTTGCGTTATTTGTCTGTATTGCAGTGTCGGCCGTAACACATCCGACTTTGCTTCTTACCCGGGACGGGGTGGAGCGGATCAGGGCTTCACTCGGAACTGTACCCCAGTTCAACATGTCCGTGCAGGAAATGATGTCGGATGCCGATGCTGCACTTGAGCGACCTCTTTGCGTTCCGCAGCCATTGGACGGCGGTGGCGGCTACAGCCATGAGATGCACAAGCAGAACTATTATGACATGTATAATTGCGGTATCGCATACCAGCTTACCGGAATCGAAGCCTATGCTTCCAAGGCAAGAGATATCATGAAAGCGTATGCGGAACTGTATCCGACGCTCGGCTACCATCCTCTCGGACTGTCTTCTACTCCGGGCAGGATTTTTTGGCAGACTTTGAATGAAAGCGTCTGGCTCGTGCATGTTTCGGTGGCGTACGACTGCATTTATGACTGGCTTCAGGCGGGAGAACGGAAATATTTGGAGGAAAACCTCTTTCATCCCGTGGCTGAATTCATCATGGACGGGACTCCGGACAATGATGCCAACCGCAAGGTGTTCAACAAAATGCATAATCACGGCACCTGGGCGACATCCGCGGTGGGAATGATAGGCATGGTCATGGGGGATGACGATTTGGTGGACAAGGCTCTTTACGGTACAGACAAGACTGGGAAGAACGGAGGTTTTATCCGGCAGTTGGACTGCCTCTTCTCCCCGGACGGTTATTTTACGGAAGGCGCCTATTACCAGAGATATGCGATATGGCCTTTCGTGACATTTGCCCAATGCATAGACCATGCGAGGCCGGAACTCGACATTTTTGCCTATCGTGATTCCATCATCCTGAAAGCGGTGGATGCTCTTCTTCAGATGACTTATGACGGTGTCTTTCTCAGATTCAACGATGCACTCGAAAAGGGCTATGATGCCCAGGAGCTCATATATGCCGTAGACATCGCCTACAATGCCGACAAGTCCGACAAGCAGCTGCTTTCAGTAGCACGCGACTGCCAGAAAAAAGTCTTGGTATCCGATGCCGGGTATGCGGTGGCAAAGGCCATACAGGATGGAGAGGCCGAACCGATGGTTTACAAAAGCGTGTTTTTCCGTGACGGAGGCGACGGAAACGAGGGCGGGCTGGCTCTTATCCGTTCCCGGAAACCTGGCCTGAACAGCCTGCTGACATTCAAGGCCACTTCGCACGGTCTCAGCCACGGGCATTACGACAAGCTGACCTTCGCTTATTATGATAACGGGAATGAAATAGTTACAGACTACGGGGCCTCGCGTTTTCTGAACATAGAGGCCAAGTACAACGGCCACTATACGAAGCAGAACAAAAGCTACGCGATGACCACGATAGCTCACAATACCCTGACAGTGGACGAAGAGACACAGTTCGGAGGCGATATCAAGGTCTCGTCCCGGTACTGGCCGGATATTTATGCCGTCGATTTTTCCGACCCGGCAGTGCAGTATGTCTCGGCGGTCGAAGAACATGCATATCCGGGCGTGGAAATGCGCAGGACCCTCGTCTATGCAGACATCCCTTTCCTGCAGTATCCGCTGATAATGGACGTTTTGAAGGCTGAAAGCGGCTCGGAGCACGTGTATGACTATCCGATTCATTACAACGGTCAGATGATAAGCCTGACGGTCCCTTATGAACGTGCGATGACAGAGATGGTGCCGTACGGCAATGGCGACGGCTACCGGCATCTCTGGGTGGAGGCAAGTGCCGCAGGCGGCAACGGCAAGACTACCTATACGTGGATGACCGGAGACCGGATGTACAGCCTCAGTGCCAATACTACACCGTCATCGGAGATTTCCCTGTTGAGAATCGGAGCGAATGATCCGGATTTCAATCTGCGTCCCGAGCCTGCATATGTTATCCGGGAGAGAGGAGTGAAGTCGCATGTTTTCGCCTC
>CALUSD010000073.1 GCA_944323295.1 uncultured Bacteroidales bacterium
GAGATACTGGGCTACATCGGAAAGCGGCACATTCTTCCCGGGTATAAGTACGGGTGTTTCTACAGGATCCAACCCGGATATTTCATAATTTGCGATCAGACGGACGCTTTTGAAACGGCCCCTGAAATATCGATTTATCTGATGTTCATTCAAGGCTGAAACTCCACGGCGGAAACCAGTAACCACTGCGACCTCCGCCTTTTTCATCGATATTCCCGATTCAGCAAGAGCTGCCGGAACCACCTCTTCCCAGAATCCGTCGGATGTATGTTCCGCTGGCGCCGTACCATAATACACCGAGGTCATCCATACGTGTTTCTGAAATCCGTATTTGGTCATGGTCCGCTTCAGTCCGTTTGCCTGACCGACTATCGATTCCGCATCTCCATATGATACAAAACTCATTATATCGAAATATTTATACCCTTCATATTTGCAGAGTGTATCCAGGAAACTGCTTCTCACGCGGTTCAATGCCCCGAGCACGACCCTGTTATCCGGATTTGCCGCCTTGATGATGGTATTCACTCCCTTTAATGTCGTATAAAACTGCTGTGGGGTTAGCTTTAAGCCGTTGAAATAGGCATAGTCCATCCCCGGCATGACCTCCCAAACCGATATGTATTGCCGATAACGGAGACAAAGTTCTTTCACATAATCGGCAAAAACCGCCGGCTCGCTCCATGCGTTCATTTTTTTATCATAAGAAGGAGATATGACTCCGAGCAACGGGAACGGGGTGAAGCACATGGTTTCCATCGCTGTGTCATACGTTTTATGGATAAAGCGTCCGTCATAATAAAAGGCATCCCAGTACATAGGCAGACGGACCCAGTCGGTTCCAGACTTCAACAGTCTGTCCACTGATTCATTCCTCATGTCGAACTCTCCTTTACGTCTGGTTATTTCGGATGTCAGACCGTATGGAGATTCCAGCTTTTCACTACATGGAAAAACTGGCTCTATACGCTTCTGGGCAAGCACTGTCTCATCAGGTAATGCTAACGACAGAAGCACCGCAACTGAATATAATTTCCGCATCATCTGTTGTCTTTGTCTACCTGACAGCGTACCGGGAGGGCATTCCCGACCGACATGTCTCTTACACTTATCTCCCTCGAGGTATTCTCTACCTCGCCATTGTACCTCATGTAAAAATAATCCGCACCAAACGAATAAGCCTTTGTCCCGGAGTGGAAAGTATTTGTCCAGTAAAGATTGGCCGCCGTCCTGTCTGTTCCGTATGAAACGCCATAATTATCGACATATTTATCTGCACTTGTACGTGTCGAATAATATCCGGAGCAGATGAACAGGATACCGTCGACCATGACCCCGTGATATCCGGGAGTCTCATCCTGAGGATAATCATCCTTGCTGTAACCTATCACAGGCTTCGGGACAGCGTTCAGATACGTCTTAACATCTGCCACCCTCCACCCTTTCGGACAAGGGTCATAAATAGATTTTACTCCCTCGGAAACTTCATCAACACCTCCCCACAGGTCAGAAGAATTTCCCATGCCATCTATATTCCAGTCATTCAGAAAAGATGAAGTGACGCCTTCGGTATAAGGATTCTGTATCAGATATCCCGGATTCCTGAGGGCTTCTTCTACAGACAAAGGTCCCTTGTCATAGACAGGCACACGAGGTTTGGACGCATTTCTGCTGTCGGATTCTGAAAAATACACACCCGTTCCGTCTTCCGAGAAGGTAGGCACAGGCCTCCCCCATTGATAATAATAAGTCGATCGCCTCAATTCAGACAATTTCCCCAATATTTCTTCTTTTCGGGTGGAAGCATGGCCAATAGCCATATTCGCTATTTCAGCATCTCCGAACCTGACCGCCTCCAATCTTGTTCCGTCAGCAGCTATGTTCCAAAAAGTCCATGCCCAAAGAATCTTTCCGTCCTTTTTCATCAAAAGAATCGGCGCACCGGCATGGGCCCCAATATTTGTGACCGTCACCTTATAATTTTCAGCATCCACGCTTATGGAATATTTATCACAGTTCCATATCAGCGACCGATCCATGGTATATTTGCCCCAGGACGGACTGGAATTGTTATAGCCCTCAAGCCATTCGAAGGTGACATCGTCCGGAGCGGGAGCTCCGAACATATCCCCTCTCAGACGATAATCTATGGTCACAGAAGACGGTATTTCCGGGTCAGGATCCAGGGTGGCGCCGCTGTATGTATTGTCTTTGAACTGGATAAGATAAGTATTGGCATCGCCGTAGGCATAGCCGGCTCCGCTCATCAGCCGTCTGTCCTCATACGGATAATACCACGGAGCAGCATTCCTGTCTTCGGCAAGACTTCCGATATCATACTTCACCGCAGTCGCTGCAGGTATATTCAAACCCATAGTCTCCACCGGAAGCACCCTGCCGATCCCGTCCTTTTCCAATGTGAACACATACCATATCCTGTCAGACGAATAATCCACCGGTTCCAGTCCGAAGAAACGGACTATCAGAGGACTGTCCTTTTCGAAAACTTCTCCGACTTCCGCACCCATAATCCTCGTCCCGTCAGCCGCTGAATATCCGACTACCGACTTCAAGAGCCAGCCTTCAAACTCCTCTGTAGAAACCGTCATTTGGAACGATGACACATTCGGGTCGCCTAAATTTCCGAGACTTATAGTTTGTCCTCCGGACAACGGATAATATCCGGTGTATGTCGTCTCATAAACCTTTACTCCGAACGAATTTTCAAACTCGATATCCAATATGGAGTAGTCCTCGGCCGCGACCACGGCATAGTAAGTCCTGCCCTTTTCTAATCTGCCTGCCACTTCGACCGACCGGGACGACTTCTCATGCGGTAAAACTTTCGGCCGTGACGACATTTCGACCTTTACATGCCCGGCAATGGCATTGTCCTGCATAGTGGAGATACGGCAGAGAGCGACATCTTCCTGATTCACGGTAAAACCTATTTTTCCTGTCAACGGATACAATGACGCCCTCCCCTCTGACAGATGCCCTGCGTATGATACTGCGGAATAGTCGCAATCTCCTTCCGAAACAGTCTGGTCAGGTTTGATGGATAAATAAAATGACCCGCGATATAATGAATCAGCCATATTGTCCGCATATAACGCGTAGGCTACCTGTTTTGGGGCCTCACCCTCTCCAGAATATTCGAAAGTCAGGAGATTTTCTTCCGACACTCTTTCATACATATAGCTTTTGCCTTTCCCCACAGGGACCCAGCCGGTAAGCGTCTTGCCGGGAGGGACATCGCTGCCGTTCGCCATCAATACCTGAATGTATTTTTGCGGTTCGGAGTTCTGCGGTTCGGCATCAGGATATTCCTGTTCCATCATACAGCCGCACAACAATCCGGCACAAAACAATATTTGAAGGATGTGTTTCATATTGACTACCAGTTAGCATTCTGTTCAAGATTCGGATTTGCGGTTATCTGCAGCGATGATATCGGCGCCCATATCTTATGGGATTTCCAGTTATTCCTGATAGATTCCGCACAAGGGGCAAAATATCTCGCCGCACTTCCCCTTATGCCGATCAGTTTCCCATCGTCAAAGCGATGATAGGACGACCAGCCATAGTAATTATAATTCCCATCTTGGGCAATAGGAGTATGAACCAAATCCTTCATCGTCTTGTCAAGAAGGTTGAACCGGAACAAATCATATTTGCGTGTACCTTCAAAACATAATTCCCGTTCACGGGATTCGAGCAGCTCTTCGATAAAATCATCCTTTCTGTATTTTTCCATAAGGTAGTCGGTCAGAGCTTCGTCCTTTCCGCATGCACGACGCAGCACGATGCGCAGATAATCCCGTGCCGTGGTTTCATCTCCAAGATGGAAAAATATAGCTTCAGCATACATGAGATAAACATCCGCCATACGCATCAACGGGAAAGACAGGCCATGCCTGTCCTGGGTATGGGTAGTTATCTGCCCTATCTGGACGAACCTGAACTTGCCAACACTGGCATTGACAGGATCAAGGAAAGGAAGATAAGTCTGTGTGGGACTGTCTACCCGAGAATCGTTGTCTGCACTCCACTCCACACCGCCTATCGTTCCGTGTCTTTTGAACGGTTTTACATAAATATAACCGTCGCTCGAACGTTCCTCAATCAGAGTTCCACCAGTTACGGAGCCGGTCGCCGTCCCGGTACAGAACCAGTCCCTTCTCGGATCCAAAGGCGAGAAAAAACCGAATATCTTAGGAGTAGGCATTGCATAACGGGCGTTCACAGCTCCTGTCTGGCCGTATTCGGCGAGTCCGCTGCTGCCAGGAGACAATGCGAACATCCGCGTGGACGGAAATGCACCTTCGGAGCCTTCTAAATAATTCTCCGCCATGTACAGGCATTCCTTATGCTGGTCTTCTTTCGTCGTCTCCCTGAAAAGGTTCGTGAAATCATCGATTAAAACGTATGGAGAATGCTCCACAATATCCTTTAGACATGAATACGCCCTTTCGCTCATCTGCGCGGCATCCACCCAGGAAAAATCGTTCAAAGGCTGCGCTGCGACCAGTTCTGCACCGGCTCCGGTCCTTTTACATGCCGCAAGATAGTTGCATATCTTTCCGATATATGCCTCTGCGGTATACTTTGTGGCAGACCCCTCTCCTATCGCTCCTTTGCCGGTTTCGTCAGGCAGATTGTCGGCGGCATACTGCAGGTCCTCAAGAATATAGGCATACACATCTTCAAGACATGACCGAGGTTCATCACCGTTGCTTCTGTATTCTACAAGGGGGATGCCTCCGAATGTACTGGCCAAATACCAGTAATATACTCCCCTTAGAAATCTCGCCTCCGCCACATAGCCTCCGACAACATCGGTTCCGACTTTATGTGCATTCGCAATAACGGAGTTGCATCTGTTTATCCCTGAATAGAATGCGTCCCACATACGCCTGAAACCGGAATTGGTTTCCGTAAAACTCGCATTGATAACCTGAGTAAACTGGCCTTCGGTCACACCTGCATTATAATAGCAGAGCAATTCGTCGGACGGAGCGTTCATTATGACAGGGAGTCCGCAATAATATGTACCGCCGGAAACGCTGGTAGTCTGGGCTCCGCCGACCAAATTGGTCGTGATGGCCTCGTATGCTCCTATTGTAGCATGTTTGAAGTGTATTTCTTCTGTAAAATATTCATCAGTGGAGATTTGCGTAAAAGGAGTGCGGTCCAGGAAATCGCAGGCTCCGACAGCACATGCCACTGTGAGAATGATTATCGGCTTGCACTTTGTCTTCATATTCATTCTTCAGGTTTTAAAAATTGGCAATTATGCCCAGTGAATAAGTTCTCCCTGCAGGATATGCCATCCTGTCCATGCCCGGGAAGGTAGGATTTGAAGAGGTTATGTCCGGATCCAGACCGGTATACTTCGTCCAAGTGTAAACATTATCCACGGTAAAAGACAGTTTCAGACTTTCGAAATGTATCGGTCTGCATATTTTCCGGGGAAAGTTATAAGACAGGCTCAATGTCCTTAATTTGATGAAAGAACCGTCCTCTACAAAATAAGTCGACAACGGCTCCTGGCATGCGCTCTGGTTTATGAGACGGGCATGCTTGTTGGACCCGTTTTCCGGACGCCAGGCATTGTAATAGGCATCTTTTGTAATATTGTTGTATGTTGCCACTCCTCCTGAGACCGTACTGTATTTGAATTCATTCAGAATATCCTTGCCATAAACCCCGTCGAAGAAAACATAAAGACTCAGCCCCTTCCATGTAAAAGTATTGCCTATACCGTATGTAAAATCCGGGAGGCAGTTGCCGATTATCGTCTTGTCATCGGACGAATTGATGATATTGTCCCCGCTGATGTCTTTCAATTTCCTGTCCCCCGGTTTCGGATTTACACCGTTGATGGAGGTCACTCCGTCTTTCAACACATAATCGAAGTCGTTGTAATTGGCGGAGTTGACCAATGACGGATCGACAGGAATCGAAGTGCTCATATAGTAGATATCGAAATCGCTGAGCTGGTAATTGCCATCCCATATATAACCGTATATAATGCCTATCGGATGGCCTGTCATCAGCTGGGTCGGGTCGTCCTTGAAGGCTCCCTTACTGATATTGTTCGGTTTTACCGACACACCTTCACCGAGAGATTCGATACGGTTCCTGTTAAGGGAAAATGTCAGGGACGTGTTCCATGAAAAGTCATCCTTACGGACATTGACAGTATTGAGTGTCAGCTCAATACCCTTGTTCGACACACTTCCTATGTTCTGCCATTGAGATGTGAATCCCATCTGGGAAGGCAGGGTAGCCATAAACAGCATGTCCCTTGTATCCTTGTAATAGGCATCGAATACGAAGTCCACCCGCCCCTTGAAAAGAGTTAAGTCCAATCCCAAATCATACTGATAGGTGGTCTCCCACTTGAGTTTCTCGTTGCCCAATGAAAGTTCCGCCGTTCCGAGGAGCTGCGAGCCCGTAGAGGAAGAATAATATATCTTGTCCATATAGGACATATAGGCGTAATTGGAAATCCTGTCATTGCCGGACAGACCGGCACTCATTCTCAGTTTCAGGTTATCGACCGCTTTCTGCTTGGCGGCTTTCATCCATGGTTCGTTGGATATTCTCCAGGCTGCCGATACGGACGGGAAATATCCCACGCGCGATTCCCGGCTGAATTTAGATGAAGCGTCTGCCCTGAAATTCAGAGTGATATAATACCGCCAGTCGAAATTATAGTTTGCCCTGCCGAATGCTGAAAGCCTGGAACTTGAATTTTTTACCTGTACCGGATTCTTGATTGTCCCCATAGCCATGGACATGTCCCCAAGAGCATCTTCCTCGAAATCCACGGCCTCCTGGGAATAAGACATAAAGCCATAATCCCCCAACTCGCCTCCCACCATCACATCGAAATTATGTTTCTTCTTCCATGCATGTTTGTAGGTCAAGGTCGCATTGGCCGTGACACCGTAAGAATTCGAATTCGAACTGGTTGCCACCCCGTTATTGAACCGTCCCCAGCGGGTTTTGGCGGAATAGAATTCATTGTTAGTAGCAGAAGATATATTTCCGGAGGCATAAACACGTAAAGTCAGGTCATCGATTATCTTACAGCTGAAATACGCGTTCCCTACCAGTCTGTCTGAAATTCCTGTCCTGCTGGACTCGTCGGTTATGCAGTCGTAGATGGATGTGAATGCCGAATAGGATGAATTGGCATCCGCAGGGTCTTCGAATCTCTCAATAGGTTTTTCTAAATATATCATCTGCGTCATGCCGTAACCGCTGAAAGTGCCGCCTGATGATGTCGCGGCTCCCGTGGATTTGGTACGTGCATAATTTACATTGACGCCTATCTTGACCCTGGCATTGACCTCGTGGTCTACCTTTACTTTGGCCGTGAGCTTGTTATATCCGTTATTGACTATCAGTCCCTGCTGATTAAGATAGCCTATGCTCGTCAGGATATTCGTCCCCTTTCCCACACTGGCCCTTACTGAGAGGTTGTACTGCTGGGAAAATGCCTTTCTGAACATCACGTCCCTCCAGTCCACAGCCTCCCTTCCATAATCCGCGACTGTCTTGGGTGTATCCTCCACACCGTCACCATCGGTATCCGTGCCGAAATACCACCAGTCGCTGTCTCCTCTTTCAAATCTATAGTTAATCCATTCCTGACCGCTCAGCATATCGAGATCCCTTGCCATTGTGGTGACATTGAAATTCGCATCAAAGGTGATTGCGGTCTTGCCGGCATTGGAAGTTCCGCTTTTTGTCGTTATCAGGATGACACCATTGGCGCCTCTTGCGCCATATATGGCTGTAGCCGAGGCGTCTTTAAGGACCTCTACCGACTGGATGTCGACTGGATTCAGAAAAGACAATGGATCCGCCCCTGAAAGAGACATCGACGAGGTGGCGTATTCTGCAGAATTGATATCCATCTGCATCCCGTCTATGACTATCAAAGGCGTTGAAGAGGCGTTGATGGAATTATTTCCCCTGATGGATATACTATACCCGGCACCCGGTTCGCCGGAATGTGAGGATATGTTCAGTCCTGCCACCTTGCCTCTCAAGGCGCCCAGGACATCAGGATCCGACGACTTTCGGAGTTCATCAGCCTTTACCGAAGATATGGACCCTGTCAAATCCTGTCGCTGCTGCTCTCCATACCCGATTACCACGGCATCTTCAAGGAAAAAATTATCCTGTTCCAATATTATGTCCATCTTTGTCGGGCTTGTAACCGACACAGATTTTTCTTTCATTCCTATGCAGCTGAACACGAGAGATTTCCCTGGAATAGACTTTATTGAATAATTTCCATTGAAGTCCGTCGTGGCATTTACCGTATTCAAGCCCTCGTAATAAATCGCTGCACCTATTACCGGCTCGCCCGATGTGTCCGTCACTCTGCCGGTGACCATTCCGTCCTGGGCGATGGAAAGCCATGAGACGGTCACCCAATACACAAAGGCCAAAAATCTTTTCATTGTCCGTGTCTTTACTGATATAACCAATTATAAGATAGCAGACCGTACCGGATTCTGTTGACCTTTGTCATGCTTGACACCAGATCTTCATACGGTTCATAGCGATTGTCGAGAATACCTTTATTGGAGTCAATATTGGATAACTCCGCATTGGGTGTGGTAGGGTCATTGTCCAGGTATTTGAGCCAGCTCCAGCCGACACAGGTCTTGGAGCGGAGAAGGTCTATGATGAAATTTTCATAATAGATGCCTCTGTCTTTTTGCGTATGGACAGTCCAGCCTGCTCCGGAGATGTTCGGGAGATTGCCGTACGAATCCTCCCCTTTGGTATAGAACTCCGTGATCATGAAAGGCTTGTCAGCCCACGCCTCCCACATCAGGATATCCTTATGGGAGTCATTTATGCTCCACCGGTCATAATAATTCATGGATATGATATCACAATGCTCCGCAGCGGCTTTATACACGCTTTCTATATATTTGGACGTGCCGGCATATCTTGATCCGAGATACAAATGGTTTGGGTCGTTCTCCTTGAGAATCCTGCTTACTATCCTGAAATACGTATCAGCCACATACCCTGCGAATTCCCGGCTGATTTCGATCGTGATTTCATCCTCCGATATCCCTTTCTGCGCAAGCCAACTCTCTGCTGCCGACCTGCCGTAATCGCCTTCCGGCAATGAGAGGTACCCCTTGAGATTTCCCGTCTGAAGGGGCATTTCATTGTCCGTAAAATAGCCCAGAACATTAGGATCGTCCTTATAAATCGAAACAAATTCAGGAATCACTTTTTCGCAGTATTCCTTGAAACCGGGGTCAAAGACCAGGATACACCTGTTGGGATAGGCCGTATTTCCGGGATTCGAGGATGCGGCACCTACCATGTAAGCATAGTCGGACATCACATCTATATTCGGGCAGTAAGTCAGCTTTCTGTCTGCGGAAAAATCGTTGTAAAACCTTATCCTGTCCTCATCGGACCATGCTCCTGCTCCATTGAAGCCATAGTCCGAGAGCTGCTCTGCCACATGTTCTATCCACAGTTCCTTGTCATCCTGATATTTTTCGGAAAAATACTGTTTGTTGACCAGGCCGCCGCCTACATTTATTCCCACGACAGCCGCATCGATATGGATTTTCCCTTCCGGGTCTACGATAACCCAGCGGCCGCGATATTTCTCCGTGCGGAAAAAACCGGTGGCAGCCAGCTGCGGGCCGTCCGCCCAGCTGCCGTATTTATTTACGTTATCCGGAACGGAAGGTTTTATACCGAGATTGTCCACCGTCATCGAAGGATACCATGCCCAATACTCCTTCGATTTATCCTCCCATTCCCAATTCTTCGCCTCGACCATCACATATCCGTTATCAGCAGGAAGCGGTCCCAATGCCTGTTGGGGCTCCCCGGGACTTGCACCCGGCTCACCGGCATCCGGCACGGAAGAACAGGCTATAATCAATGCCATGCAGATGAAAAATGTAAACAATACTACCCTTTTCATTATTCTTCTACAAATGAGAACCCGATATTGTCGAAATAAACCACACGATTTCCGGTAGATGCATCTACATTTCCGCCACTGCTGAACCAGGCCATCGGCCTTAATCTTATAAGTGACATGTTTGCATCATCATAGGTATAGACAAACGTATTCCAGCCGTTAGCTATTATCGCCTCATTGAATTCCGCCTGTGTCCAGGCAGCACCCGCAGGCTTCGTACCATTTATACTGAGGGGCATTATCCTGCTATTGTCATCGAGCTCAAGTCTCGGATAATATTTGCCTGCATTATCGGAAGTGATGAACATCTGGAACTTCACACTCCTGATTCTTCCTCTTACAGAATTGTTAAGGCTGCTTATGTCTACGGTAAAACCGCCATGAATATTCGACGTTCTGGCGGAAGCATCGGATTTAAGAACATATTGACTTGAATTTGCGTTATATTTCCACGGATTCTCTATCACCTCCAAAACCGTATTCTCCTGATTATTTGCGATAGAGGAATGAAGCAGATTGTTTTCAAAGGAAATCCATTTATAGTACTCCCTGTTATCATAGAGCGTTCCTATGTTAATCACCTTATTCCTGTCTGCCACAAACTCATCAAGGCTGAAAGCATCTGACTGGGTGATCGTTCCCGAAGCCCAGGTGAGGGCAAGCCGGAAATTTTTATAAGTCCCCGGAAGGACAGGAATATAATATACACCCGCAGCAAGTGTGGCGTTTCCTTCGGGAGGAAGAACAGTACATCCATAAGATTCGGTAGATCTTGACGATACGGAAGGTGTTCCGGAATTGTCTATTGTTACATCGATTTCCCGTGCTACCACATTCGTAGCCGAAAAATAGAAGGATGCGAGATCCAGGCCCTCCGGCACCTCGAATTTCACCAAAGCAGCCAGATTCTTGAAATTCAACTCATTGCCTGACGACTTGGCCGTCATGATATTGTGCCATGTCTTTGAGAAACTTCCCGGCGAAGCAGAATAATTGTTCGTATTCATAAAGGTACTGATGACATTGCCGGAAATCGTATTGTTCTCATTATACGGAAATATGGCATAGAACGTCGACCCGACAAGTTCGCCATCGCCCACCTGCTTGAAAACCACGGAAGTTCCTTCGCCCTGTGACTTGAACTGAAAATGATTTCCCGCTTCGTCGAATACGCTGATAACATCGTCCATTCCCCATTTCACACTCAGGTCTGCATCCAGTATAGTTTTTGTATGCACGCTCTCTATGTTCGCTATAAACTCTTTGATTCCTGATATTGTCGGCTCCTGGTCCTGAGCCGGTTCCTTTGCACAAGAAACACAGATTGCCAATATCGGCAATAGGATATATCGTTTTTTCATACGCCAATAAGATTAAAACAGTAAATAATTTTCTCCTTCTTCGAATGTTTCAGTGCCTGTGGCCGTAGAAGTACACACGCCTGTGTCTGCATGTACCGCGAATGCTTCCACACAAGGCGGCTCATAAACTGTCGAGGCGTTAAAATCCGGTTGTCTGCTTTTTTCCATTGCTGAATATTTTTAAAGGTTATCAGGAGGGTGAATTCTAAGTTAAATCCAACCTGTTTAGTTTTATGCAAGTTTAAGGAAAAAGCCTGTCAGCCGAAAAACCAAATCGGACAAAAAACAACGCTAATCAGACATGGCCCGTATCTGCATTTCTGTTCATAATGATGTAATCCTTCGGTTTCAGACCGAATTCTTTCTCGAAACATTTGGAAAAATACGATGAATTGGAATAACCAACGAGGAACATGACTTCGGAAACCGTAAACTTGTCCTCTTTCAAAAGCAGGGCAGCTTTCTTCATCCTCAGTTTGCGGATATAATTTACCGGAGAATAACCTGTAAGCTGCTTCAGTTTCCTGTATAGCTGCTTGCTGTCCACTGCGAGCATATCTGCCAAGCGTGAGACGTCAAAATCATCCCTCTCCATATTTTCATCAATGATTCTGATGACGTTTTCCATAAAATTTTCATCCGAAGACTTACATTCAGGGCTTCCGTCAAAAGCCGTATTCAAGGCGGCTTCTATCCTGACAGACTTCTCTACCGAATCCTTTCTCTGAAGCAGCTGCGCTATTCTGAGCTGGAGTTTTTTCAAATCAAAAGGTTTGGGCATAAACACATCCACACCTGTCTTGATGCTTTTCATCTCGGTAGCCATATCATCCTTCGCCGTGAGCATTATTATCGGGATAGCGGCGGTCCGGTGATTCTGACGTACTGCCCGTGAAAAGGCCAGACCAGTCATTCCCGGCATCATTTCGTCAACTATAATCAGATCAGGAGAGAATTCGTCCAGCACTTCCAGTCCGTCATTGCCATTGTATGCGCACCGGCATTGATAATATCCGGACAGTGTCCCGGATAGAAATGCCACTATCTCCTTATTGTCGTCGATAATGAGAATCCTTGCGGATGCCGGACATGGCCAATCTTCCCGATTATCGGCCATGTCCGGCTTCCTGTCATCTGTATCTGCAGAAAGAGGCACTGTCATCATGACCTTCGTTCCCCGGCTGCTTTCAATAGTGATTTTTCCGCCATGAAGCTCTATATATTTCTTTACCAGATAAAGGCCTATACCGTTCCCCTCCCGGCTGTGCCTGCCTTGAAAATACCTGATAAATACTAAAGGCAGTTCGTCCTTGTCTATTCCACAGCCATTGTCCGCTATTGTTATCTCCAGATTATTGTCGTCTGCATCCGCTACAATATCTATCGTACCTGTTCCCTTTTTCACATATTTTATCGCATTAGACAGGATATTTATTATCGCAGATTCTATTTTCAGCCTGTCAAGATTAGCCCATATGGTTTCGTTCCGACTATGAAAAATCACCGTAAGGTGCTTTTCTTCTATGGTAGCGGAAAAGATATTGATACAGCTCCTTATCAGCGAACATACCTCTACGTGAGAACGTATCAGGGAGTCTTCGCTTTCGATTTCGATCTGTCTGAAATCTAAAATTTTATGAATAAGGGTATTCAGTCTCAGAGCATTGTCATAGATTTTCGACAAGGTATTTCTCTGTCTGGCATTCGTTGTCTCCGACAATAACTTACTTATCGGAGCTATAATAAGACTGAGAGGGGTTTTAAGTTCATGAGTGACATTCACGAAGAAGTCCATCTTCATGTCGGTCAGCTCCTGCTTCATCTCCTTTTCCCTCAATTCAAGTTTTCTTCTGTTCTTTGCTTGTACCTGCCTGATCGCCGCTGCGACCAAAGAAACCGCCACAAGCATGTACATGGCTAGAACAGCTCTGTTCAAATACCATGGATAGGGAACGGAAATGGAATACTCGTTTATGACAGCTGCAGGATTCGAATCCGGATTGGAAACACTCAGCATCAGTTTATATCTGCCTCCCCGAAGATTTACCAGCGGAATGTGATTCTGGCCTTTTCTCAGGGCTGACCACCAGTCATCATTATCGAACTTGTAAAAATATGTATCATCGGTCCGATAAGAATAAGAGGAAAGTTCAATTTCTACATTGGTAATCTTTTTGAGGTCAATGCTGTTGCCGTATCTCGGGTTACTCCCCGAATAATCTTCATTGAATTTCAGAAGCCGTCCATTCGACACGATGGAAGATATAAAGACAGAATCCTTCCGGCTCCCTGTTTCTTCCCCCGCCAATGGCACTCTTACAATACAATCCTCTCCTCCCAACAACAATTCCTCATCCCGAGCATCATACAGACCGCATAAATAGTTGCCAGTGGCAACAAAAATGCGCTTTACCGATAATGTCAACGGGTCTACACAAAAGACCCCTTCGGCAGATAGAAACCATATTCTGTCATTTCCCTGTATAAAAGAGTAAATATGGCCGTTTGTACCTGAATAAAAAATATCTGCTGTTTGTGAAGTGGTTATGTCATATCGGTACAGTTTTTCAAAAAGAGAATACCATATCGCATTCCCATGGTAAATCATGTTGAAAATGGCAATGCCGTGCTGCCTTACCTCCAACGAATTCACATCCACTGATATCAGACCTGCCGAGGTACAGGCCCAGATATGTCCACAGCCGTCATCCTGGATCATGTACACGTCATTACCCACGCCCGAGTTCTCGTCGAAGTGGTGAAGAAGTTCCATATTATCCCTGTCGCAGATGAAGATGCCACCCATATACGTGGCTATCCAAAGCCTCCCGAACATATCCTCGGCTATGGAATAAGCCCAATTCGCATTTCGCCCTGATTCCTCGTCCTGAATCCGGTAGAATATAAATTTATCTTTCCTGCCATCGTATCTGCCGACTCCTCCGTCAGTGGCAATCCATATATTATCCGAACTATCCTCGAAAATATCCCGGACTATATTATGCTGTAGCGGATGGCTTCTGGAATTCTGTCTGAACCAATCGGTTTCATACCCGTCCGCAACATCCCGGATATGCAGCAGGCCGTTTTTCCCGCCTAACCAGTAACCACCTGACGAATCCTTTGTCATGCATGTGAAAAGGTTGCCTTCACCGGAGGAAACGAATTCGGACAGATGGATATAATGCTGCCACGAACTGGCATAAGCGAGGGAAATCCCGCTGTCCGTACCAAGCCATACATTATGGTTCTTGTCACACAGAATATCCAGAACTATATTGTTGCATAACGACTTTGCATTTTTGGAATCATGTACGGCATGAGTGCAGACATTGCCCTCTTTATCAAGAATATACAATCCTGCATCCGTTCCCATCAGCAAATTGCCGCCGGCATCCTTGGACATGGACCTTATCGAAATCCCTGTCATATCCAATTTCCATATGACTTCATCCTTTTTGACATCGTATTTGTACAAACAACCTCTCGTCCCTACCCAAATACAGCCCTTTTCCTCATCCCACAACAGGGAATTTACAGGCAATCTACCGGAGACGCCCAAGTCGACGAGCCTGCCCTTTCCCACTTTCGTATCATAATAGCTCAAGTGTTCGTATGAGGCGATAAACAATTTTTCTTCCGCGGGCTCGATAGAATAAATCATCGTTTCACCCCCTCCGGACAAGCCGACATTTCCGACCGAACCGTCAGCAAGATCCATCCTCATCAGTCCGTAATCTTGGGTTCCTATCCAGAGACTGCCATCGTACAATGCCAACGAGCATACGGCGTAGTCCAGTCGGGCATCAGGATACAGCGTGCAAAAAGATTCATCAATAAGGTCAAACCATTTTATTCCCTTATCCGTTCCGATACACAAATGATTGTTATCTATCTGTACAATGGATAAGACCCTGGACTGGTTCGAGTATACTTCATCGTGATACTCATGGAAATCATATCCGTTGAAACTATAAAGCCCCCTTTTGGTCCCCAACCAGATCATTCCCCTGTTATCCTGAAATATGGCATTGACCTGATTGTCGTCGAAAGGAAGTCTGATATTGTCGAATGTCCTGTAAATCGATTCCCTTTTCAAAGGGTGCTCGTACAAAACCTCCCCTTCCAAAAGGGAAGGGAGGAATAAGAAAATCAACAACACCCACCTGCTCATAAGTTTAAGGTAGTTTACTTACATATTAATACCATGTTACGGAGCCGTGGAAGTTGTTTTGAAATTCAAAGCAATCCTTAAGGTCCACTACAAAAGTAACGATTAATTCTCAATAGCGAGAGAACATTTCAAAAAAGGATTGCACCATCATAATGCAAGACAAAGTCACTGGAGGGTGACCTCGAAAACACTGTCGACAAAATCAAATTTATAAACCGAATTGAAAATTTCAGCCGATTTTTTTGTATAATTGTAGTTTGCACTGCTTAGGAAAACTAAAAACGAACTTAATACAAGACTGATTTATGAGAGTTTTGAAATTCGGAGGAACATCTGTCGGCTCAGCCGAAGGCCTTCTGCAAGCGAAAAATGTTATCGAATCCTGCTCCGACGACATCATCGTAGTCGTATCGGCCCTCGGAGGCATTACAGACCAGCTTATCCGTACTTCCAAGACAGCCGCGGCAGGAGATCCCGCATACGAAAAACAGCTGGAAGCCATCTATGAACGCCATTTCAGACAGGCCGAAGACACCGTCATCCCGGAAATGCTGCCGGAAGTAAAAGCGAAATTGGAGACGATGCTCGGAGAACTGTCGAACATCTTCAAAGGCGTATTCCTCATCAAAGACCTGTCCGCAAAGACTTCCGATGCCATCGTCAGCTATGGAGAACGTCTGTCGTCCGTCATCGTGAACGGAACGATAAGCAACTCCGTCCTGTACGATGCACGCGAATTCATCAAGACACGGCCATATTTCAACAAGCATATAGTGGATTTCGCCGAGACTGAAAAACTCGTGCTCCGGACATTTGCGGAACTTCCCCATATCGCCATTGTTCCGGGCTTCATCAGTTCCGATGCAGTGAATGGCGACGTGACGAATCTCGGCAGAGGAGGGTCGGACTATACCGCATCCGTCATAGCGTCCGTACTCAATGCGGATACCCTCGAAATCTGGACGGATGTAGACGGTTTCATGACTGCCGACCCGAAAATCATCAGCAATGCCTACACGATAGAGCACCTGACTTTCGTGGAAGCGATGGAGCTGTGCAATTTCGGCGCGAAGGTCATATATCCGCCGACTATTTTCCCTGCATATCACAAGAATATCCCGATAAAAATCAAGAATACGTTCAATCCGGCCTCACCGGGCACATTCATATCGAGAAATCCTGAAAGCAGCGACCACAGCCGCGCCATCAAAGGAATTTCTTCCATCAACGACACCTGCCTCATCACTATACAGGGGCTCGGAATGGTGGGAGTCATCGGTGTGAACTACAGGATATTCAAAACATTGGCAAAATCCGGCATCAGCGTATTCCTCGTATCCCAGGCCGCTTCGGAGAACACCACTTCCATCGGCGTGAAAAACGGAGATGCGGATCTCGCCGTCCAGGTGCTTACCGAAGAATTCGCACAGGAAATCCGGATGGGAGAAATAAACCGCATCAAGCAGGAACGCAATCTGGCGACCGTCGCCATTGTCGGAGAAAACATGAAGCATACTCCCGGCATTGCCGGAAAACTTTTCGGCACCCTCGGACGGAACGGTATCAACGTCATTGCCTGTGCACAGGGAGCTTCAGAGACGAATATTTCCTTCGTCATATCTATCGACAGCCTGAAAAAGGCGATGAATGTCATCCATGATTCATTTTTCCTGTCCGACTATCAGGTCCTGAACCTCTTCCTGGCAGGGAACGGTTTGGTGGGGAGCAGCCTTATCGGCCAAATCAGAATGCAGCAGGAGAAGTTGATGAAAGAGAAATCTCTGCAAATCAAGGTAATAGGAATTTCGAATTCTCGTCGTTTCATCATCGACAGGGATGGCATCGACCTGAATACGTACAACGAAAAACTCGACAGTTCCGAGGCCGTATCTTCTCCGGAGACATTCCGCGACGAAATCCTTTCCATGAACATGTTCAATTCCGTATTCGTCGACTGTACTGCAAGTGCCGAAGTGGCAGGTATTTACAAAAGCCTGCTCGAGCATAACGTCTCCGTAGTCGCTGCCAACAAGATAGCCGCATCGTCCGAATACGAGAAATATCGCGAACTGAAGGAAACGGCCCGGAAACGCGGGGTAAAATACCTGTTCGAAACCAATGTCGGCGCAGGCCTGCCGATTATAAATACTATCAGCAGCCTCATCAACAGCGGTGACAAAATCCTGAAAATAGAAGCCGTGGTCTCCGGAACACTGAATTTCATTTTCAACGAAATGAATGAAAACGTCTCGTTCAGCCAGGCCATCAGAATGGCAAAGGAAGCCGGATATGCCGAGCCGGACCCGCGTATCGACCTGAGCGGAACCGATGTTATAAGAAAACTCGTCATTCTGTCCCGGGAAGCCGGATACGATGTCGAACAGGAGGATGTCAAAAAGAATCTTTTCATCCCGGAGAAATATTTCAAAGGCAGTCTCGAAGAATTCTGGGATACGATTTCAGAAATGGATGAGGAATTCGAAAAACGGCGCAAGGTCTTGGCGGCTGAAAACAAATGCTGGAGATTTATCGCCACGATGGACAACGGAGCTACGGAAGTGGGCCTGAAAGAGGTAAGCAGGGAAAGCCCGTTCTATGAACTGGCAGGCAGCAACAATGTCATTCTCATCACTACCGAACGGTACAAGGAATATCCCATGCAGATAAAGGGCTACGGCGCAGGGGCGAGCGTGACTGCTGCAGGAGTATTTGCGGACATTATCAGCATCGCCAACATCAGATAATGTCATCTCCCTGATATCGTCACACAGTTGTTTCGATATCGTCACCCACTTGACTTATTGCTTTCCCGAGCGCAATCGGGGAATCTGTTTTTAATTCGGAAACCATGAAATACATCATAATATTAGGCGACGGAATGGCCGACGAGCCCATCCCGTCTTTGGGCGGAAAAACTCCGTTGCAGGCAGCTGAAAAGCCTGAATTGGACTGGTTGGCGGCACACGGCCGCAACGGTCTGCTCGATACCATCCCGCAGGGTTTTGCCCCTGGAAGCGAAATAGCCAATCTCGCGATTCTCGGATACGACCTCCCGAAAGTATTCGAAGGCCGCGGGTCGCTTGAAGCGGCGAGCATGGGAGTGCCTATCGAAAACGGTGAAATGGCCATGCGGTGCAACCTCATCACCATCGAAGACGGAAAAATCAAAAACCACTCCGGCGGACAAATCAGCACCGAAGAAGCCGCTGAACTCATCCATTATCTTCAGGACGAGCTCGGTGGCGGCGATGCGAACTTCTTTCCGGGTGTTTCATACAGACATCTTCTCAAACTGAAAGGCGGAGACAAGCACATCCATACCACTCCGCCGCATGATGTCATAGGCGAAAATTTCGAGAAATACCTCGTAAAACCTGAAAACGAAAGCAGCAGGGATACTGCCGAAAGGCTCAACGGGCTGATCCTCGAATCCATGAAACTCCTGCCGGAACATCCTGTCAATATCGCCAGGGCAAAGGTCGGAAAAGACATTGCAAACAGCATCTGGCTATGGTCTCCGGGATACAGGCCGGAAATGGAGACTCTCGCAGAGCAGTTCCCGCAGATAAAGAGCGGCTCCGTCATCTCGGCAGTGGACCTGATAAAA
>CALUSD010000074.1 GCA_944323295.1 uncultured Bacteroidales bacterium
CATCACGTCCACTTCCACGTCGCCTTTCATAAGGGTGAAATACGAGGAACCCTGACTGAAATCGCCGGCATCCACGAGGAGGACCTTATTCCTGCCGACGGCATTCCTGACACTGTCTACGAATGCAACTCTCTCTATGACACCGCCCCAGCCGGCATTCTCTCCGGAACGTATCGGATCGATATGGCTGTGCGTATCGTTGGTGTGAAGGATGACAAGGTCCTGTGCTGACGCAATGGCGGCAAGGGAGAGGAATATGATGGATAGTATGGGTTTTTTCATGTTGTAAATATTTATCAATCTATGGGCAGATGTCTCGACTGTGCTCGACATGACAGTCAGGCAGATGTCTCGACTGCGCTCAACATGGCAGTGATGCTGATGTTCCGGCTGCGCTCGACATGACAGTCTCAGTCGAGAATAACTGCACGGCCGTCGGTACGGTACTCGATATCGCGTCCGGCCGCCGTTTCACCCTCCACATAGTCGAGCATCACGTCTATTATGTCAATATCGTCGAAATTGCGAATCTCGAGAGCATTTTTCCCTACATACAGGCCGTCGCCTCCGTTCAGAAGGAAAGAAATGGTGGCGACGCCGTATGTTGCATCGTCATCGAGAGGCGCACCGTCTATCGTTGCAGACACCAGTTGTCCGTCGGACACCTTTATCCTTACACCTCCGAGCACCTGAATCTTCGTAGCGGCCATATACTCCAATATCGCACGCACATCCCTTCCCTTGAGAGAAACGTATACGATGGAATTCTTGAAAGGAAACATCGACAGCATGTCATCCAAAAGTATGTCACCTTCCGGCATGTCCACGCGGATACCGCCGAAATTGCCTATGCCGACATGCACTTTCTTGCCGGATTCCTTTTCCACTGCGGACATCAGCACATCTATGAACATGTCGGAAAGCGCACACTCCGGATATTCCAAAATCATGGCTTCCGGAGAATGGCCGATAACACGTTTTACCGGAGCCATGACAGGCTGGGCGGAAATAACGACGGAAGCGACATCCGCTATCGTTCCTCCCTTATACACCTTGCCGTTCGGAGCATGATATCTGCCACCTTTCACTCTGCCGAGAGATTTTTCCACATCATCCGCAGAAGGGGAAACGCACCCCGTCCGCGAGCCGTCGATCCGCGCCCTCGACCATTCGATACGGAAATTCCCGTCATCGGCTGACGCCGTCGTCCCCGGGATTCCGGACAAGAAAAGGATTGCTGCCAGCAGCGCTGCCGGCCATTTTTTCTTATTCATCCGATTGTCATTTGAGTTTCAACCATTTGTACAAATCCCTGAACGTAGTCTTCTTTCCATACATCAGAATCCCGATCCTGTAGATTTTAGCGGAAATATAGGCCATCGCCACGAATGTCACCAACAGAAGTCCGATGGAAAGGAGCAACTCCCACACAGGCACGCCGAAAGGAATCCGCGCCAGCATCACGATCGGCGAAGTGAACGGAATCATCGAGCCCCAGAAAACTATCTGGCTGTCAGGGGCCTTGAAGGCATAAAATGCGATGAAAAAAGCCAAAAGCAGCGGAACGGTCACCGGCATCTGGAGCTGCTGGGTATCCGCCTCGTTTTCCACTGCCGAGCCTATGGCCGCGAACAGGGACGCATAAAGCAGGTATCCTAAAACGAAGTATATGATGAAACTCAACAGAATCTCGACATAGTTCAGGCTGCCGAGAGTCGACATGATCGCGGAAATCTGGCTGTCCGACGAAATGGCATCTATGCTTGCTGTCATCCCGGAAGGATCCATCATGGACGGGTCCACTCCGAAACCTTCCGCCATCATGTCCATCTGCTCTCCCTGCATTCCCGCCGAAGCAGTGAGTACGTCCATCCCCACGAACGGGCTGACGGCAAGCACTATCACCGCAGTCAGTATTATCCACAGGAAGAACTGCGTGAGAGCCACGGCCGCGACCCCTATTATCTTTCCGAACATCAGTTCGAGCGAATTCACCGATGATATGAGTACTTCCACTACCCTGCTCGACTTTTCCTCTATGACGCTCTGCATCACCATGGCGGAAAACATGGCTATGAACATGTAGATGACAATGGAAAGCACGAGAGAAATGATCATGTAGACTTCGGAAGAAGTTATCTGCTCCTGTCCGCTGTCATCCATCGTATATGTCGAGACCGGAATATCCGCCTTCACATCCTCGAGAATCTGTTTCAGACCCTTTATGTCGTAGGAGGCCAGCCGGTAGTCTTCCACGGCATTGTTCACATTGCGGCCAAGCGCCTCTTTCACGTCCACGCTCAAAGGCTTCTGCGAATATGCGGAAACCGACACGGATTTTTTCACGGTATCGAGCGGTGAAATCAGCACCAAGGCATCGAGTCCGAGGTCGAAATAGCGGTCTTTCAGGGAATCTGCCGGCTCGTCGGAAAAATCTATGAAATCGAACTGTTTGCTGTCAGCCATATATGGCATGACAATGCCGGATTCGTCCGCCACTCCTATCTTTTTGCCTCTGTCCTCGGCCATAAGCATGATAAGGCTCGGCAGGATACACAGCGCCGCAAAGAATATCGGCCCGAGAAATGTCGTAAGCAGAAAAGATTTTTTCCTTACCTTTGTAAGATATTCTCTCGAAATGATAACGTTTACCGTACGCAAATTCATTTTCTACTCCTCCGTGACTAATTTTATGAAAATGTCGTTCATTCTCGGAACGAGTTCCCTGTAGGAATTGATGACTATCGGCATGTCGACAAGACTTTTAAGCACGGCATTCCTGTCAGGACCGTCCTCTATGGCAATCACGGCCGTATGCCGGCCGGAATCGTCCTTGTCGGACAGCACGCGGTAGCTTCCGGGGACGGAAGCGACAGGCTCCTGAGAAGTATATGTCAGTTCGAAATGGTTGTTGCCGTATTTCCGGCGGATATCGTCCACTCCGCCGGATATGACGACATGCGAATTGTTTATGAGCGCGATATTGTCGCAAAGCTCCTCTACGGATTCCATGTTATGGGTCGACAACACTATCGTGGCGCCATTGTCTTTCAGCTTCAATATCTCATCCCTTATAATCTGGGCATTCACGGGATCGAAACCGGAAAACGGCTCGTCGAGAATCAGGAGCGACGGTCTGTGGACCACCGTCGCGATGAACTGGACCTTCTGGGCCATGCCCTTGGACAGTTCTTCCACCCGTTTGCCCCACCAGCTCTGGATACCGAATTTTTCGAACCATTTTCTGAGTTCTTCGGAGGCATCCCTGACGCTCATCCCTTTCAGACGGGCAAAATACATGGCCTGCTCGCCTACCTTCATCTTCCTGTAAAGCCCCCGCTCCTCAGGAAGGTATCCTATTTTTCTGACATCATCCTGTGTAATCGGCCTTCCGTCGAACAGTATCGTACCGCCGTTCGGTATGGTGATTCTGTTGATGATTCTGATGAGAGTGGTCTTGCCTGCTCCGTTCGGCCCGAGGAGACCGAAGATTTTCCCTTTCGGAATATCCACGGACACATGGTCAAGAGCTGTCTTTTCACCGAAGCTCTTGCATACGTCGCGGCATTGTATCAGATATTCATTCATATATTCAATATTTTCGCAACAAGTTCCATAAGCAGTTCAGCCTGCGTCGCTTCCCCTGCATTCCCGCCTTTGCCTTTGAAATCGTATTCCTTGACAAGCCCTATGACTGCCAAGCATTTACGGGCAGGATAATTTCTGACGGCAGCATCGTATTCTTTCAGAAAATACGGATTTATTCCCAACACGGAAGCCTTTTCCGACGATGACGCCCCGGGATTTTTCATCATGTAGGCTTCGTATTTCAGAATTCT
>CALUSD010000075.1 GCA_944323295.1 uncultured Bacteroidales bacterium
AAATCACCGGTCTCTGGGCTATGGCGTCCGCCAATTCCTTCTTGAGCTTGTCGAGACCGTCCTGAGTCATATAATGTATTGCCATAAAATTTATGTTTTAATGTCTGTCAAATAATGCTCCGGCGAACGGATACAACAATTAAAATGAGTTCTGTAAAACTACAGAACTCGTTTCCTCCATTCGTTTATGCAAATATAACAATAATTCGTAAAAACAAAAAATCGTCTCCATAGGGAAGTAACCCTGTCGCCCTCACCCTCAATGCCTTGCATTTTATCAATTCTGACACACCGCAAGAAGGTGACTAAAAAGGAGGAATTTCAAGGCTTGCGAAGATGAGAAAACCGGAGTGTACTGTCGTACATGAGGATTTTCGAATCGAGTATAACGCAGAAAGTACCCTTTTTAGTCGCCCTCCCTAATTCTTGAAACTGTGAATAGGGGCAGGTATGCGGCCCTCGCGGCTGACAAAGTCTGAACAGCCGAATCCGTTTACCGGCATCACCGGTGCGTGGCCCAACAGTCCGCCGAACTCCACGCTGTCGCCGACCTTTTTGCCGATGACAGGGATGATGCGTACGGCTGTAGTTTTCTGGTTCACCATTCCTATGGCCGCTTCGTCGGCGATGATGCCGGATATCGAAGTCGCCGGAGTGTCGCCTGGTATGGCTATCATATCCAGACCTACGGAGCAGACACAGGTCATCGCTTCCAATTTCTCTATGGTCAGGGCTCCGCATTCGGCTGCTTCTATCATGCCCTGGTCTTCGCTTACCGGGATGAATGCACCGCTCAGTCCGCCAACATATGAAGACGCCATCACGCCTCCTTTCTTGACCTGGTCATTAAGCATCGCAAGTGCTGCCGTAGTCCCGGGTGCTCCTGCCTTTTCCACACCTATTTCATGAAGGATATCTGCCACGCTGTCGCCTATGGCAGGCGTCGGAGCCAAGGACAGGTCTATGATTCCGAACGGAATTCCGAGCCTGCGTGAAGCCTCCTGCGCCACGAGCTGTCCCACACGGGTGATTTTGAATGCCGTTTTCTTGATGGTTTCGCAAAGCACCTCGAAAGATGCTCCCCGGACACTCTCCAAAGCGTATTTTACCACGCCGGGACCGCTGACACCGACATTGATGATGGCATCGGTCTCGGTCACTCCGTGGAAAGCCCCTGCCATGAAAGGGTTGTCATCCGGAGCATTGCACAGGACCACCAATTTCGCACAGCCGAGAGAATCCCTGTCGCGGGTCGCCTCAGCCGTCCGCTTCACTGTTTCACCCATCAGCCTGACTGCATCCATATTGATTCCCGTCTTCGTACTTCCGACATTGACGGAACTGCAGACCCTTTCAGTGACGGCAAGCGCTTCCGGTATCGATTCGATGAGAAGCCTGTCGCTTTCCGTCATTCCCTTGGAGACTATGGCCGAGTAGCCTCCGAGGAAATTTACTCCGACTTCCTTGGCGGCCTCGTCCAATGCCACGGCGACTTTCACATAGTCTTCCGGCGTCTTGCAGGCCGATGCGCCGACAAGAGATATGGGCGTGATGGATATACGTTTGTTGACTATCGGAATCCCGTACTCCATCGAAATATTTTCAGCCGTCGAGGCTAAATTGCCGGCCACGGCAACTATTTTTTTCCTTATGTTGGCACAGAGTACGTCGACATTGTCGGAGACACAGTCCAAAAGACTGATACCTAATGTTATCGTTCTGACGTCGAGATTTTCCTTCTCGATCATCTTGTTAGTCTCGAGGACCTCGTTGATATTGATCATATCCTGTGCATCTTTTCGAAAATTTCTTCCCTCTGACACTTTATCTGCACTCCTATCGAGTCGCCGAGTTCCTCTAAACCGGACGTCAGCCTGTGGAAATCTTCCGTGACAGAGCCGGTATCCACGATCATCATCATATTGAAATATCCGGACACTATGGTCTGGGTAATATCGAGAATATTTATGTTCTGCTCCGCCAGATAGGTGCAGACCCTGGCGATAATGCCGACCGTGTCCTTGCCGACCACCGTTATTATGCTTCTGTTCATTTGCATGGGTTTTTCACTGAACGGCAAAGATAGGGATTTTCCGCAAAGCTGTTTAAGAAGCTGTTTTGAAATTTTCAAAAATTCTTTTACGGCTCCTTTCCGGTCCCGATTTTCTGAAAAATTTTAGGCGGCTTCCGAATAAAAAATGATATTTTTGTATGCGATTATCGCTACGACAGTTGTAATCCGCATAACCGACATCGTATCAATTATGGGTAATTTTCTTTTTTTAGGCAATATCGGGGCCGGCGAGATTCTCATCATCGCCTTGGTCGTGCTGCTGTTCTTCGGCGGACGTAAAATCCCAGAGCTGATGAAAGGCTTAGGCAAAGGCGTAAAGAGTTTCAAGGACGGGATGAATGAAGTCGAAAAAGACTTGAGCGCCGACTCAAATGAGTCAAAGGAATCCGACAGGAAATAGTCCGGACAGACAGTCCGCGGAGGAAACCGGAATGACATTCTGGGACCATCTCGAAGTGCTGAGGTGGGCATTGATCAGGATTGCGGCAGTCCTGGTCGTTTCGGTCGTATGCTGCTTCACGGCCATGCCGCATATTTTCGACACTGTCGTCTTAGGTCCGACATCATCCGATTTCTTTGTATACAAATGGTTTGCGGCACTCGGGAAAGCCGTGCCCTTCTTTCCTGACTTCTCTGCAGGGGATTTTTCGGTAGACATCATCAATATCAACGTCGCATCGCAGTTCATGACACATATCTCGACCTCGTTCTGGATGTCGCTGCTGCTTCTTTTCCCGTATATCATATTCGAACTCTGGAAATTCATAGAGCCTGCCCTGTTCAGAAACGAAAGGCGGGCCGTCGGCAAGGCTTTCTTTTCGGGAACATTCATGTTTTTCCTCGGATGCGCAGTGGGATACTGTCTGATTTTCCCGTTTACGTTCCGGTTTCTCACCGAATACAGGGTCAGCGAGACTGTGGCAAACCAGATTTCCCTCAACTCCTACATGAGCAACTTCCTCGGCATGATTTTCATCATGGGCTTGGTCTTCGAAATGCCGCTGCTCGCCTGGCTGCTGTCCAAACTCGGCATCCTCCACCGCGAATTTCTGCAGAAATACCGCCGGCATGCAGTCGTGGTCCTTCTCGTCCTTTCAGCCGTCATCACGCCTTCCGGAGACCCCGTCTCCCTGATGCTCGTCTTTATCCCGCTGTTCCTTCTCTATGAACTCGCCGTCAGAATCGTCCGACCCGAATCTGTCGGGAATACAATTAAGGAATTATGAATAGATTGATACTTATAGGCAATGGCTTTGACAAGGCCCATGGACTCG
>CALUSD010000076.1 GCA_944323295.1 uncultured Bacteroidales bacterium
CTCAGGGACATGGAGGCCATGATGGACAATATGGAGAAGACCGTGACCGGCGAGGTGGAAGTGGCACTGATGCCATATCATTTCGCGGTGCTCGGATGCTCGAGCAGTCACGATCTGATGAGTTCGAAATTCGGCTCTTACGGGGAGATCAACAAGTCCTACACCGGCGCCGATGTGGTGGGCTTCACCAAGGTTCTCGCCAATCCGCTGAAAATCTACTACAGCGTAAACGGGGAGCATGCGGAGGATATCGTAAAATAGATCTCTCGACTGTGCTCGAGATGACAGAAAGCGACTTTGCCCGAGATGGTAGAAAACAAATAATTATGATAAAAGCAGCAATAGCAGGAGGTACGGGATACACTGGAGGAGAACTGTTCAGGATTCTCCTCCGTCATCCCGACGTAGAAATAACGGCAGCCACCACCACATCTTCGGAGGGAACTCCGGTGTGCGACGTACACAGGGACCTTATCGGGGAGACGGACCTGAAATTCGGTACCGAAATCGGGAATCCGGATGTCTTGTTCCTCTGTCTCGGGCACGGGCTGTCGCGGGAATTCATCGACTCGCATAAAATCGGGGAATCATGCAGAATCATCGATTTGGGAAACGATTTCAGGCTCGATGGAGACTATGCCGGAAGACATTTCGTTTACGGTCTGTGCGAGTGCGACAAGGAGAATATAAGACAGGCCCGCGACATAGCCAACCCCGGATGTTTCGCTACGGCCATACAGTTAGCCCTGCTGCCTTTGGCTTCTGCCGGACTGATTCGGGACGAGGTGCATGTCACGGCCATCACAGGGTCTACAGGAGCAGGAAAGAAATTGGCCGAGACGTCGCATTTCAGCTACAGGGACAACAATATTTCCATATACAAGCTCTTTTCGCACCAGCATCTGGCTGAAATCCGCAAGAATATCGGGAAATTCGCCGGTCACGAGCCGAAGGTGAATTTCGTGCCGATGCGCGGTGATTTTACCCGCGGCATTTTCGCCAGCGTGTACACTAAAGCCGCGGCTGGGATAAGCGAAGACAGATATGTCGGCATGTTCGAGGATTACTATGCGGATTCGCCGTTCGTATTCCATTCGGATAAAGGCGTTTCCCTGAAAGAAGTCGTAAATACCAACAAGGGTCTCGTGCATGTGGAACTTCACGACGGCTACGTGCATGTGAGTTCAGTCATAGACAATTTGGTGAAAGGTGCTTCCGGTCAGGCTGTCCAGAACATGAATCTGATGTTCGGTCTCGACGAGACCGCCGGACTCAGGCTGAAACCTTCGGCATTTTAACAGAAAATAGAGAATCATGGACCTATTCAAAGTATACAAACTGTGGGACATCGAGCCGGTAAAAGGCTTGGACACCACCCTGTGGGATAAAAACGGAGAAGAATATACCGATCTGTACGGAGGGCACGCGGTGATTTCCGTAGGACACTGCCATCCGCATTATGTCAAGGCCGTATCGGAACAGCTCGGAAAGCTCGGATTTTATTCGAATGCAGTGCAGAACTCCCTGCAGAAAGAATTGGCAGGAAAACTCGGAAAAGCCTGCGGATACGACGATTACTCGCTTTTCTTGTGCAATTCCGGTGCGGAAGCCAATGAAAATGCGATGAAACTCGCCTCTTTCCATACAGGAAGAGCCAAAATCCTCGCTTTCGGGAAAGCATTTCACGGGAGGACATCCGGAGCAGTCGCAGTGACCGACAATCCGAAAATCCAGTCGCCGTTCAATGCGACCGGCAATGTCGTCTTCGCTCCGCTGAACGATGCGGCAGCGGTAGAAAAAGCGTTGGACACCCGTGAATTCGCAGCCGTCATCATCGAGGGAATACAGGGCGTGGCCGGAATCTACGAGCCGACAGACGGGTTTTTCAAGGATTTGAGACGGATCTGCGACAAAACCGGAACGAAACTCATCGTGGATGAAATCCAGTCCGGGTACGGGCGGACAGGGCGTTTTTTCGCGCACCAGTTCTCGGGAGTCAGGGCGGATCTCATCACCACCGCCAAAGGCATGGCCAACGGTTTCCCTATCGGCGGAGTATTGATTTCGCCTGAATTCGAGCCGGCATACGGGATGCTCGGCACCACGTTCGGAGGAAATCATTTGGCATGTGCGGCAGCTATCGCCGTATTGGAAATTTTCGAAAGCGAACATCTCATCGAAAACGCGGCAAAGACAGGAGAATATTTCAGGCAGGCGCTTTGTCCCGGCGGGACTCCGATACATCCGATAAAGGAATACCGCGGCCGGGGCCTTATGATCGGTCTCGAGGTCAAGGACGGCTACGAGGACCTGCGGAACAGACTTTTGTTCGAGAAACATTTTTTCACCGGAGCAGCCGGCCCGAAAGTCATCAGACTGCTTCCGTCGCTGACAGTCTCGGAAGAAACCGCCGCCCGCTTCGTCTCCGCCCTTAAAGATTTGGTTTAACGACCGAGCCCCGATCCCGAACGCAACGCCGCAGTGCGTCCGTTATCATACATAACCCTGCCGGCGGAGCAGAACGGGTGCAATGCAAGGCGCCGAGGGTGGGGCGATGGGAGTTTACTGCCGTAAACGACCGAGCCCCGATCCCGAACGCAACGCCGCAGTGCG
>CALUSD010000077.1 GCA_944323295.1 uncultured Bacteroidales bacterium
TAGTCCGATTCAAATATGCAGAGCGTGGACTGATTCCTTCGAACAAAAACATAGAATGTTTCGAGCTGGCAGGACAGGACGGAGTGTATTATCCGGCCACGGCTACGGTCGGGAAAAAGGACAGAGCCACTGTCGAGGTCGTTTCGGAGTCCGTACCGGAGCCATGCAACGTACGTTTCGCCTTTTCAAACTGGCATTGCACCAACCTTTACAACTGCGAAGGACTCCCTGCTATCCCGTTCCGCACGGATAATATAAAATATGAGTAAAATCTGCTTTGAAACCGGATTATAATAACTTTTTCCAGCATGAAAACAATGAAACATCTTTGCAGCCTGCCTCTGCTTTCTGCAGCAGCCTTGTCCGTCGCGTCCTGCTCGAACGGAAACAAGGCAAGACCGAATGTGCTTTTCATAGCAGTGGATGACCTGAACGACTGGGTCGGCGCTCTCGGCGGCAACCCTCAGGTCAGGACGCCGAATATGGACAGACTGTTCGAAAGCGGGGTGCTGTTTACCAATGCGCATTGCGCCCAAGCGGTCTCCACGGCTTCAAGAAACGCCCTGCTTTCCGGTCTGCATCCGTCCACTACCGGATGGTACGGCTCCACGACCGATTTCCGTAAAAACTATGACACGGTAATGACCGGAAACCAGATGCTGCCCGAATACTTCAAGAACAACGGATATGACACATACATCAGCGGAAAGATTTTCCACAATGGAGACTGTGACTATCCCGGCAAACTTGATGATTTCTGGACGGAATGCGCCCCGCATTTCTGGGATGAGATGGAAGCCAGACTGGAAGACGACGGATACGGATACAGAGGACACATGTTCTATCCGTTTCCTGCCGGCGGAGGACAGCTGGTAAAGGCTTACGGAACAGATACCATCGTAAATCACTACATGAAAGCCAACCGTTTCTATTCGCTGTGCGGAGGGCCTTTGGACAAGAATCAGATTCCCGACAAAGGCATGTACGACGAACAGATAGCTGCGTGGGCGGTCAACAAGATAGGTGAACTGAAAGATAAAAAGGACAAGCCGTTCTTACTTGGAGTGGGTTTTCTCCGACCGCATGTTCCATATACGGCGCCACGGAGATATTTCGAGATGTACGATCAGGACACTTTGAATCTGCCGGATATCCCTGAAAATGAAATGTCCGACATTCCGCTCTTCGGCAAGGCCGTAGCGTTCGGATTTACGCCAAAGGGAGACTGGGAAGACATAAATTCAGTGGAGAATGCCCATCGAGAGCTTGTTCATTCGTATCTTTCCGCTATCACATTCGTGGACGAGCAGATAGGAAAAGTGCTGGATGCACTGGAAGAAAGCGGAATGATGGACAATACGATCATAGTCCTGTGGGGAGATCACGGGCAGCACCTCGGGGAAAAGCACCACTTCCGCAAACAGGCCTTATGGGAAGAATCCACAAGAGTTCCTCTGTTTTTCAGAATACCAGGACATAGCGAAGAAGGAAAAACTTCCGATGCTCCCGTTTCTCTGCTGGATATATATCCGACACTTCTCGAGGCGTGCGGACTGCCTGCCAATGAAAAGAATCAGGGATGCAGCATACTGCCTGTCATCGAGGATACCGACATAGAAAAAGAAGAGCCTGTTCTGATCAGCTGGCAGTACCGTAATTTTGCCGTCCGCAGCAAGGACTGGCGTTATATACAATACAGAGACGGGTCTGAAGAACTGTATGACCATCGTACGGATCCAGGGGAGCACGTGAACTTAGCCGGCAACCCCGCCTACAGCGAAATAATAGAGTGGCATAAAAAATACATTCCGTCCGACCCGGCTCTTCCTGCAGGAATGACAGAATGGAACAAACCGGACAAGTACGACAGACTTATGGAACGCTGGGAACAGAACGACTCGATTCCTGTCTGGCTGAGGTGATTTTTGCGGCGGTGTGTCATAATTGCAAACTGCTGCGTTATTATCGGGATTCGGGCTCAGTCATTTACGGAAGTAAACTTCAGTCGCCCTCACCCTCAATGCCTTGCATTTTATCAATTCTGACACACCTAAAGATCTGCATCAAAATTTTCAATTTTGACACAGCTCCACAGTTATACGACACGCAACAATATTTCAGTACCGGCGGATTTCAAATCCGCCGGTACTGAGCAATAAGTGTAGCGATAAATGAGGGTGACCCAAAAGCCATAAGGCATTGGAGTCACTCTCTTTTTTTTGATAGAAACATATTGTCGGGATGACATCGGAAAACTGAATCCCTCCCACCAGAAGGTGGGCCCCTCCCGTTCACGAGGCCACGGGCGGCCACGGTTTTCCTCATGCCATCCCGACACGAGTCCCACACAAGACCCTGCTTTTTTTTTTGGGGGGGTGGGAGAAAAAAATGAACGGTTATTTCTTTGAGATTCAAGGAAATAACCGTTGTTTTTATGGTAAATAATTGCTATATTTAAAGTGGAAACAAAAATAAAGTCAAGCATTTACCATGAGCGCAAAGATAGTATATAAAGATTACAATCAGAACGAAAGTCTGCTTTTTCCGCCGACATTGGGGGAACTTGTTCCGGAGAACCATCCGGTGCGGATCGTGAATGCGGTGATTGACAGACTGGACATATCTTCTGTAGAGTCGACCTATAAGGGAGGAGGGACGAGCAGCTTTCATCCGCGCATGCTTCTGAAAGTGATAGTATATTCTTACCTGTGCAATGTATATTCCGGGCGCAGGATGGAGAGGCTGCTGCAGGAGAACGTGAACTACATGTGGCTCTCAGGGATGTCGAGGCCGGACTTCAGGACAATAAACAGATTCAGGAGCGAGCGTCTGGCGGACGGGCGGTTTGACGGGCTGTTCAGGCAGGTAGTCCTGCTTCTGAATGATGAAGGGCTTGTGTCACTGAAAGTGCAGTACATAGACGGGACGAAGATAGAGTCGGTTGCGAACAGGTACACTTTCGTATGGAAAGGGAGTGTCGAGAAGAACAAGGCGCGACTTGAGGCGAAGGTCGATGCGGTCCTTAAGGAGGCCGAACACGTACTCGAAGAAGAGAATACGGAATGCGGCAGGGATGAGACCGTCCCGGAGGACCTTTCCGGCCGGACGGAGAGGATACTGGAGGAAATGGACAGGCGGGGCATCAGCGACAGGAAACTGAGGAAGTCCGTACAGAAGGTGAAGGATGAGTCCCTCCCCAAACTGGATGAATATAATGAACATCTGGAAACTATGGGGGAAAGGAACAGCTACAGCAAGACGGACAAGGACGCGACATTCATGCGGATGAAGGAGGACGCGATGCGCAACGGGCAGACGAAACCGGGATACAACGTCCAGATAGCGACGGAGAATCAGTACATCACGAACTACGGAATATACTGGCGACCGACTGACTGGGGGACGATGATACAGTTTCTGGAGTCATTCAGGGAAAGATACGGCAGGCATAGCGAAGAGATAGTCGCGGACTCGGGCTACGGGAACGAGCAGAACTATGCATATATGGAAGGTAACGGAATGGCGGCATACGTGAAATATACGATGTTCCACGCGGAGATGAAGCGGAAATACCGGGACAACGCCTTCATAGTGCAGAACATGTACTACAATGAGGAGGTGGACTTCTACGTATGCCCGATGGGGCAGCATCTGGAGCGGGCCGGGACATGGAGCACGGTCTCCGATCTGGGCTACAGGTCATCCGTGGCAGTATACCGGGCAAAGAACTGCACCGGCTGTCCGTTGCGTGGAATGTGCTACAAGGGGAAGTCCGACAGGCGTACCATTGAAGTGAACCATACTGCGAACGCATTGAAGAGGCAGGCAAGAGAACTTCTGACAGGAGAGAGGGGCCTGATGCACAGGAGCAGGCGTCCGATCGAGCCTGAAGCCGTATTCGGTGACATCAAATTCAATCACAGCTTCAGACGCTTTCATCTGAGATCCAGCCGGAAAGTGGCGGTGGAGTTCGGGCTTGTCGCAATAGCGCATAACCTGAGGAAATATGCCGCCATACTCGGAAAACAATCCTTGAAAATGACTACAGTGACCGGAAATGTGACTCTCGTGGCATAATATGGCCGTCCCCCCCC
>CALUSD010000078.1 GCA_944323295.1 uncultured Bacteroidales bacterium
TGGCAAAGAATACCCTATGGAATGAGACTGTCATAGCTGGCTTCCTGAAAACCAATATGGAGCAACCTTGCCTGAAAGAAGTTTCAGACTGGTTCAGCCGGTATCTGAATTCAATCATAAGACCATCTCTGGATCTGACAGGTTTCATTTTGGAGAATATTGACAATGGCAGTATTGACAGCAAAGGGCTAATACCCATTTTGATGAAAGCGGATTTAAATATTTCTGATATTCAAATAAAAAAACGAAGTGAAACTTTGGGCTATACCCCATCGAGATATTTTGAAGATGACGAAATTTTCAGAGCAAAAATAAAAGACGGTTCTATCGGTTACGATATATACAATCTCCGTTTCCGGCATGACAATAAAGACGGAGAACATTTTTCAGACATAAAATTCAAGTATGAGTCTCTGGGGACCCAGCGCTACTTCGGCCTTGCCGGAATACTGTATCTTATGATAAAGAATTCCTGCTGCTTCTGTCTGGATGAACTGGAATCTTCCATACATCCGGAACTGGCAAAGCATTTCCTTCTGACATTCTGTGTCAACACAAAGAATTCCCAACTCATAGCGACTACCCATGACAGGGAGTTCCTGAACAATAAGGATATATTCAGGAATGACATGATATTCTTTACTGAAAAGGATGATGCCTGTGCAACTACATTGTACAAATTGTCGGATTTTGATTCATCGGTCATACGCAATACCAGCAATATACTGAATGCATACAATGCCGGAAGACTTGGTGCATTACCGAATTTGGGAGATTATTATCTTGACATAAATGACAATGGGGACGAATAACAGACAGCAAAACGGCCAGAGACTCCGTAATTCTTTTGCCTGTGTTGTGGATGGCGAGACTGAAATATGGTATCTGAATATGCTTAAACGGAATGAGCCGTCAATGAAAAGCATATCAATCAGGCCGGAACTTCCTCAGAAGAAGACATTGGAGGAACAATTTAAACAAGTTCAGACATTAGCGGAATCCTACACCGCCGTATTCTGGATAATAGATACGGATACAATTATAAGGACCGAACGGACATTCGCTGGTGACAGGAACAAGTCTCCGAGAGTTGTCCTGAAGAAATACGTCTCCGCTCTTCCCGACAATGCCATATTCATTGCCAATACACCATGTTTTGAATTTTGGGTGCTGTTGCATGTTCTGAAGACTTCCAAGTATTATGAAACTGGGGACGATGTCATTGAGCAACTTCATAAATTTGATTTGCTTAAAGACTATTCTAAAACCAGGAAGTACTTTACTCAGGAAGGCAATGATATATACAAACGATTGAAACCATTTTTGGAGGAAGCAATAGCAAACAGCAAGTCTACAGGAGAATTCGATTATGTGAATCTGGAGAAAGGCTTCTGCAGTATGCATAAATTGTTCTCCGGATTGGATCTTAATGCTGTGTCCGGGCAAATGGACAATAAATGATTGCAATACTCCGTTTGCTTTCGCTTCGTTCAGGCTCTCTCCGCTTCCCCTCATTCAGTCGGTTATGCCTCCAGATCCTTGTTTTGCCATAGCGGTGTCAGTCATGTCCGATTCCGCATCAACGGAAAATCCATTGATATATATTTTATATTGTCAGCGTGATACTGTGGGGAGAAGAAGTCGGGAAAATATACTGGGATAATCGAGGAAAAAGAGCTGTATTTAGTTACAACTCGGACTTCATAAAGACAAGGAATCGATGTGGTCCCTTTGACAGCCCCGATAAACGATGCTGCTGCAAAAGGCTTTCCGGTTGTCGACAGCAGAAACGCAGATGCTATTGTCAAACGGAATCTCATCTTATAAAAAAAATCCCGAACAGGGTATGCCGGCTTGAGTGCAGGTTGTAATCTGCGGCATAGTCCGTCCGGGACGAAATTTTCAGAAATTGTATGAAATGCCGATATGCATACCGATATTGCCATGCTGCATGGTGCCGTGCCCTGCGACTGTCCGGTCGGATATGTCGCTTCCGACAGTATACACCTCGGTCCTGTAGCCCATAGACATATACTCGACACCTACAGAGACTGTCATTCTCCAGACATTGGCCCCGATATAGGGACGCACAAAGAAACCCGAGCCACGGACAGTATAGTCTGACAAGGCACCGCCTCGCACTCCTATCAAGGGGCTGGCCATACGGTTCATAAAGCTGTATGCCACCTCTCCGTATACCGGCAGAAGCACACTGGCCTTTTTCATGTCGATGCCCCGTCTGTCAATATACACGCCTGTACCTCCGCCTACAAAAAGTCCGTTTCCGAAACAGTAGCCATGGGATGTCGTCAGGGTGCTGTTCGCAACAACGTAGTTTCTGGCAGGAGACATACCGATCTGCAGGTCAGCCTTGTAGCCTCTTTCATAATACAGGTTTTTCGACTGGGCCGATACTGCGGTACTGCAAAGCAGGAATACGGCCAGAATGCTCAAAACTGATAATAACCGTTTCATCTGTAATTGTTAATTGATAATTATGCTGCATAAGCTATAATAAAAAATCCGACATGCAAGGGGGGGGGGATTTTTCGAGTTTTTTTTAGTTTTATTGATGCTTTTGCAATTCTGACTTTAATCCCCTATATTCGCAATTCCCCAAAAATCAACAGACAACTGATGAAACTGACGGTAAAATACGATTCTCCCTTGCTTGAATACCTCTACTCGGCACTTGCTCCTCAGAGCAGGTCAAGCATAAAATCGCTGTTGACCCATTCCAAGATAAGTGTCGGAGGCAGAGTCGTCACGGCATACGACTACCGGCTTCATGCCGGAGACTCGGTGGAAATCAATGCGAACAGAAAACCTGAATTTGAAAACAGGAATGTAAAAATCATTTATGAGGATCAATGGCTCATCGTCATAGACAAGAGGCACGGACTTCCGACCGTTTCCACAGGCAGGGAAAACGAGACCACGGCTTATTCCATTCTTTTTTCATACATGCAGTCCAAGGCGGCAGACGGCAGAGTCTTTATCGTGCACAGACTTGACAGAGACACCTCAGGACTGATAGTCTTCGCAAAAGATGAACAGACTAAACGGCTGCTGCAGGAAAACTGGAACGAATGCGTGCTGGAACGGAAATATCTCGGCGTCTGTGAAGGGAATTTCAGCAGGGAAAGCGGGAAAATAATTTCCTGGCTCACTGAAAACCCGAAATCATTGAAAATGAGTTCATCTCCGTACGACAACGGCGGCAGCAAGGCTGTCACCCGCTACAATGTCATAGAACAGAGGAAAGGGCTGTCGCTTCTCGAAATAGAACTGGAAACCGGCAGGAAAAACCAGATACGCGTCCAGCTTTCCTCTGCTGGCCATCCCATTGCCGGCGACAAGAAATACGGAGCCGACACAAACCCCTACGGCAGGCTGGCCCTTCATGCCTCTACCCTCTCTTTCCGCCATCCGCACACAGGCAAAGTCCTGACTTTCACCTCGCCCCTGCCATTCCGAGCGAAGCTGTGACGCAAACCGTGGTATTTCGATTTGGGGATACCCAGTTTCAGTTTGAATATCTTAGTAAGATTATTTGACAATTCGTCAAAAATTTTTCCTATAAGAAATAAAATTGTATTTTTGTAAAAAATACAAACCTGCAAGTATGAATATTATCTCGCGGAAGCATTACATTGATAAGATAGAGCATTGGCTCGGGAAACAGCAGATTATTGTTCTCATAGGTCAAAGGAGAGTCGGTAAAAGTTTTATACTTAAAGATTTTATAAACCGACATAAAGCCGATGATTCATCGAATATCATATACGTTAATAAGGAAAAAAGCCTATTCGATCATGTCAGGACATATTCTGACCTGAACGGATATATTGACAGCTGTTTCTTGAAAGACAAGCATAATTACATCCTTATCGATGAAGTCCAGGAGATCAGCGAATGGGAGAAAACTGTCAGAAGTTACCGAACGGAAGAGAATACCGATATAATCATAACCGGGAGCAATTCCAAGATGCTTTCAGGAGAGTTGAGCACATTGATAGGCGGAAGGTATCAGGAAATCCTTGTGCAGTCATTGACTTACAATGAATTTCTTCAGTTTCACAATCTTGAAGACACGGATGACTCGCTGTGGGCATATCTCAATTTCGGAGGCTTGCCGGGCCTTGTGCAGACTGGTATTGATGATGAAGATCTGATTTCAGAATATCTTAACGGTGTTTTCAACACAATTATGCTGAAAGACATCATCGAAAGACATAGTATAAGGAATATTACGTTCCTTAATAATCTTATCCGTTTTTTCGCTGATACCGTAGGTAAACTAAGCTCGATAAGCAATATATGCGGTTATCTTAAAGGACAGGGACAGGATGTATCGACAAAGACCGTATCCGCATATTTGGATTATTTTAGCGAAGCATATTTGATATCCCCAGTACATAGATTTGACATACACGGAAAAAAGATACTTGAATCGAATGACAAATTGTATTTCGGAGATATCGGTTTAAGAAATATAATTGCCGGCGGAGAACGCAATTCCGATATAGAGAAAATAATAGAAAACGCTGTTTATCTTCATCTTGTCAATCTCGGATATAAAGTATCGGAGGGACAGTTGAGAGCCGGCGAAGTGGATTTCATCTGCACCAAAACCAATGACAGACGATATGTCCAAGTAGCATATATTATCAATACCGAGGAAACAGCCGTTCGTGAATTTGGGCGATTGCGGAATATCAATGATAATTATCCCAAATATGTAATCTCAATGACTCCGCTTGTAAAAAGAAGTGATTATGAAGGGATAATACATATAGGGTTGAGAGAATTCCTGAGGAACGGTTTGTGACTTCAAACGAAGCACCATCATACATTTGTCGCCCTCGTGAAGCACGATATATTTGCCGATGATTTTTCCGAGAGTGCATTTCACTAAAATCCATATTTCAGGATTCCAGCGATACGAAATAAAGTTTCGAGATCCGGCTGTAAAAAATTTTTAAACACAATATCCGGCTGCCCGGATACGGGCAATGTCCGTGTCGATATCCGCGCCGGCGGTAGTGAGCATGTCACCCATGATGGATGCATTGATGCCGATACGGTATGCTTCGGATGTGGCCCCGGCAGAAAGTCTGGCACGGCCGCCGGCAAAACGCAGGGCGGCATCGGGGAGGATGAAGCGGAATATGGCTATTGTCCGGAGGACATCGTCTTCTGAAATCAGAGGCATGTTCTCCAACGGCGTTCCCTTTATCGGAGCCAATATGTTGACCGGGACGGACTTCACTCCGAGTTCCCGCAGGGCCATGGCCAGTTCGATGCGCTGTGCCGGAGTCTCCCCCATTCCGATGATACCTCCGCTGCAGATTTCCATGCCTGCATTCCGGGCTGCTTTCAATACTTCGATTTTCTCTTCCTGCGAATGCGTCGTGCAAAGTCGCCCGAAATACGACGGGGCCGATTCGAGGTTGCAATGATATCGGGAAATGCCGGCCTCGCGCAATGCTCTCATCTGTGTTTCAGACAAAAGCCCGGCGGACAGGCAGAGGGAGATGCAGACCTTCTCCGATAAAATCCTGACGGATTCGCAAAGCTGCGCCACCTCCGCGGATGAAAGTTTTTTCCCGCTCGTGACTATGGAAAATCTTCCTATGCCTTTGCTGCGGCTGAATTCGGCGGCCCGGACAAGCGTATCCGCAGAAACCAAGGGATACTCCCGAACATGTGCATGATAATGAGCGGACTGAGCGCACCATTTACAATCCTCCGGACAACGTCCGGATTTGCCGTTGATAATGGAGCATGTGTCGAATTTCCGGGATGCACACGCTTCGGTGATCCGTGCAGCTGCATCTTTCAGTATTCCGAGGGGAACGTTCTGGAGCATACGGGCTTCGGTATAGGAAACTCCCCGACCCTCTGCAATGACCCTGTCCGCTGTCCGGACTACATCCTCTGGAGAAAAGGCAGTGCATTCGCCGGCATTTCCGTCATAGAGGCCGTCATGACAAACAAAACAATCCATTCTGCACTCTCAATAGAATTTCACGATATCGTCCACAGCTTTCCTGTGAGGTCTTTCCGGTGTTTCGGACCTTTCTCCGAGTGCTATTACGGACAGGATGATTTCATTTTCAGGAATTCCGAGAATTTCCCGTATCGCATCCGCATTCCTTATTCCCATCACGAGCGAATCCGCTCCGCATTCAGCGGCCTTCAGGATAAAGACGGAATTCTGCAAGCCAGCATCGTAGATGCCCCATCCGTTTTCAAGTTCGTTGTCCGGAGTCCCGTCTTTCTGGTATCCTGAGATATTCTTCACGAATGTAGCGACGACGAGCGCCTGGATATTTTCCGTGCACTGGTAATTCCATGTTCCGAAACATTTTTCACGGATTTCCGAAATCTTGTCAGGAGACATCACGGCATGATAACGCGCCGTTTCCGTATTTTTCCATGACGGAGCCTCCATGGCAGCAGCGATGCATTCCTTTATCAGGTCCGGCGTGATTCCGCTGCCTTTTGCATACTTTCTTATACTCCGTCTTTTTTTCAGTATTTCATTCAGTTCCATGGCGGGTGTTTTTGGTGTTGGTATTCTTTATTATGATATTCCTTAATATTATGCAGATCTCTCGACTACACTCGAGATGACAAATAGAGCCGTGTAGAGGGTCGGCAACCGCGAGCACTGTTGACCACCGTCAGGTGGTTGTAGTCTGTGCTCGCGGTTGCCGGCCCGGAACACCTCGAGATGACAAGCTGGCCGATCAAGATGACAAATTGGGATGGAATTATTTTCGGGACTGTTTTCCCTGTCCCGAAAAAATTCCATCCCAATCACCAATAAAAAGCAAAATCGAAATTATTCAGCCTTTCCGTCGGAGCCCAAGACATTGATAATCTTATGCTCGTACAGCTTCTTCATCTCATCGCGAGCAGGACCGAGATATTTACGAGGGTCGAACTCGGCCGGTTTCTCCGCGAATACCTTGCGGATAGCGGCAGTCATGGCAAGACGGGAATCGGAATCGATGTTGATCTTGCAAACGGCAGACTTGGCAGCCTTGCGGAGTTCTTCCTCAGGAATACCTATGGCAGCCTCGAGGTTTCCGCCGTATTTGTTGATCATGTCCACATACTCCTGAGGTACGGAAGAAGATCCGTGAAGTACGATAGGGAATCCAGGGAGTTCCTTCATCACACCGTCGAGAACGTCGAATGCGAGAGGCGGAGGCACCAAACGGCCCGTCTTAGGATCGAGAGTGCACTGCTCAGGTTTGAATTTGTATGCACCGTGAGAAGTACCGATGGAAATAGCGAGAGAGTCGCAGCCTGTCTTGGTAGTGAAATCCACTACTTCCTCAGGCCTCGTGTATGTATGATGTTCAGCCTGAACTTCATCCTCGACACCGGCAAGCACTCCGAGTTCGCCTTCTACAGTCACATCGAACTGATGAGCATATTCCACGACCTTTTTCGTAAGAGCCACATTCTCGTCGTACGGGAGATGCGAGCCGTCTATCATCACCGATGAAAATCCCATGTCCACACAGCTCTTGCAAAGCTCGAAAGAGTCGCCATGGTCAAGATGGAGAACGATCTGAGGATTTTCCCATCCGAGTTCTTTCGCATATTCTACGGCACCCTCGGCCATGTAGCGGAGAAGCGTCTGGTTTGCATAGTTGCGTGCGCCCTTGGATACCTGGAGAATCACAGGCGACTTAGTGGCAGCGGCAGCCTGGATGATAGCCTGGAGCTGCTCCATGTTGTTGAAGTTGAATGCAGGGATAGCATATCCCCCGTCAATGGCTTTGGCGAACATCTCTTTGGTGTTCACAAGGCCTAAAGTTTTGTAAGATACCATAACCTTAATATTATATAAAGTACAAATTTTTCGCAAATCCTCGCAAAAATAAAAAACTGTTTTGACTTTTCACAATTTTTATCGCGATACGGAGACCGTAGAAAATCAAAATTATTCTACCTTTGCAGCGGCAGCTGTAAATTTCATTATGGTTATTGTTGCCGCAGGCAATAATTTTTCAAACATGCAGAACAAGGTTATCATATTTTCGGCACCGTCCGGCTCAGGCAAGAGCACTATAGTAAACCACATCCTCGGTCTGTTTCCCGAACTCGAATTCTCTATTTCAGCTACTTCCCGCGCCCCGAGAGGCAGTGAAAAGAACGGCAGGGAATACTATTTCTTTTCGGAAGAAGAATTCAGGAAGATGATCTCCGAAAACAAATTCGTGGAATATGAAGAAGTGTACTCAGGGTCCTACTACGGAACTCTGAAATCCGAATTAGACCGCATCTGGAGCAAAGGACATGTCATCATATTCGACGTAGACGTAAAAGGCGGCGTAAATCTCAAAAGGATTTTCGGGGAACAGGCCCTGTCCGTATTCATCCGCACCACCTCTGTCGAAGAACTCAGAAGACGTCTCATTGCCAGAGGCACCGACAGCATGGAAGCCATCGAAAAAAGGGTTGCAAAAGCAGCGGAAGAGATGACTTTCGCAGAAAAGTTCGACTGTATTTTAGTCAATGACGTTCTCGATGACGCTTTTGCGGAAGCAGAAAAGGTCGTGGGGAGTTTCATACGGGAAAACCGGTCTTGCTTTCGGACAATCCCGTCACACAGCACACAGCACTCGCAAAAATGAAAATCGCAGCATATACCGGTACATTCAATCCATTGCATACAGGGCATTTGGCCATCATGAAGCATCTGACGCAGAAACATGGCTTCGATTCGGTATATCTCATAGTGTCGCCGCAGAGTCCATTTAAGGAATACATGAAAGTCGAAAGCGGCATGGAACGTTTCTTAGCCGCGAAATCGGCAGTTGCAAGACATCCCGAACTGAAAGTATTCGTAGATGACATAGAACTGCATCTTCCTGCACCGCAATACACCATCCGGACGCTCGACGCTCTGAAAGCGCGCGAGCCGGAGAACGATTTCACACTGGTAATCGGAGCCGACAACCTTTGCGATATCGACAAATGGAAAGATTTCCGACGGATACTGACCGAATACGGAGTGATCGTCTACCCGAGACAAGGCTACGACATGACCGCCATAAAGGAAAGGCTGATGACGGAGGAGTCCGGAGGCCGGAGTATTTCCGGATGCCGGGAGACGCCCGGCAATGACAACAGCCGCTTCAGGATAGAACTGATGGAAGATGCCCCCTTGGTGAACATTTCATCCACGGAAATCAGGGCCGGCATCGCCGCCGGACAGGATATGTCCCGCTATCTGATAGGGTGATCCTCATGCAAAATACCTGCGCAGGGATGACAATGAGGGGGAGGGCGACATCACTCAGTATGACAAAAGATATTCAGTAAACAAAAGCAATGCATATAGAGACGGAAAGAAAATTTTTGGTAAAGGACGATTCGTTCAAGGCTGCTGCGACGGAAAGACACAGGCTCACCCAGGGCTACATCTGCAAAGGCAGCGGACGGACAGTAAGGGTGAGGCTGTGGGATGACAAGGCCGTTCTGACCATCAAGGGTGCAGGAAGCGCAAGCGGTATGAGCCGCTATGAATGGGAGAAGGAAATCACTGCCGAAGATGCCCGTGACCTGTTCCTGCTCTGCCAGGACGGCATCATAGACAAAACCCGCTACATCGTCCCTTTCGACGGAAAAATCTTCGAAGTGGATGAGTTCCACGGAGAAAACTCCGGCTTGGTGATGGCCGAAATCGAACTTGCATCCGAAGACGAAAACTTCACCA
>CALUSD010000079.1 GCA_944323295.1 uncultured Bacteroidales bacterium
TGAGATATACAATCTCTCCATAACCGATCCGTACAGAGAGGCCGGAAAGTTCATAAATGAAAAAGTCGTTACGGCAGAGGATGCATTGGCCGGAGCGCGGGATATTATCGCAGAGCGGCTGAATGAGACGGCATCCGTGCGCGAGACCGTGCGTGGAATGCTCAGGACGAAGCGTATTGTTTCCAAACCCACAAAAAAGTCCGATGCGCCGGAAGCGCAAAAGTACCGGGGCTATTTCGATTTTTCCGAATCTTTGGCGCATATCGCTTCGCACAGGCTGCTTGCAGTGTTGAGGGCGGAAGAGGAAGGTTTCCTGAATCTGAAAATAGATGCCGATCCTGAAAAATGCGGAAACAAACTTTATTATGATTTCTGTCATGAGAAAAAATACCCGAACAATGCTGTTGCGGAGCAGATTCGCTCATCCATAGATGATGCATACAAGAGACTGCTCGAACCATCGATTTCCAACGAAGTCATAAAGGAGGCGAAGGAAAGGGCGGACATCGAGTCCATCAAGGTTTTCGGAGAAAACCTTCGGCAGCTTCTGCTCGCCCCTCCGGTCGGACAGAAGCGAGTATTGGCCATCGACCCGGGGTTCCGGACTGGCTGCAAGGTCGTGTGTCTCGATGCAAACGGCAATCTGCTTCACAACGAGACGATTTTTCCTCATCCTCCGGCAAGTGAAAAGGTGAAATCCATCAGGGCGGTTTCAGACATGATAGAAAAGTACGGGATAGAAGTCATCGCTATCGGAAACGGGACTGCCGGACGGGAAACGGAAGAGTTTATCCGTCGTGTGCCGAAACCGGATTCCATAAAAGTCTTTTCGGTAAGCGAGGACGGAGCTTCGATTTATTCCGCATCCGAAGTGGCAAGAGAAGAATTTCCCGATTATGATGTCACGGTGCGCGGAGCGGTTTCCATAGGCAGAAGGCTTATGGACCCTTTGGCGGAACTCGTGAAGATCGATCCCAAATCTCTCGGTATCGGGCAATATCAGCATGATGTCGATCAGTCCCTGCTCAAAGAAAAGCTCGACAATACTGTGGAGAGCTGCGTAAACAGCGTAGGGGTGAATCTGAATACGGCCAGCAGACATCTTCTGAGCTACGTTTCCGGCATAGGACCGGCTCTCGCCGAAAATATCGTGCAGTACCGTGCCGAAAACGGCCCGTTCAGTTCGAGAAAGGATTTGCTGAAAGTCAAGCGTCTCGGAGACAAGGCGTTCGAACAGTGTGCGGGCTTTCTGAGAATCCCCGGAGCACGGAATCCTCTTGATAATTCAGCTGTGCATCCGGAAGCATATCATATCGTGGAAAAGATGGCTGCAAGCATAGGGGTCAAGACTGCGGATTTAGTGGCCAATGCGGAACTTTGTGCTAAGATACGCCCTGAGGATTTCGTAGAAAAGGATTTCGGACTTCCTACGGTCAACGATATCCTGAAAGAATTGATAAAACCAGGCCGGGATCCGCGGGAAAGCGCCTCGGAATTTTCATTTTCGGATGATATCCGGACGATAGACGACCTGGCTCCGGGAATGGAACTCCCGGGTATAGTCACCAATATCACTGCATTCGGGGCATTCGTCGATATCGGGATCAAGCAGAACGGTCTTATACACATATCGCAGATGGGCGGCGGAAAACGGAGAATCTCGAATCCGTCCGAGGTGTTGAAATTGCGTCAGCATATTACCGTAGAAGTTCTTTCAGTGGATACGGACAGGGAGCGTATCGGCCTTCGGCTGAAAAAACAATAATTTTTGCTTTCTCCGATGCAAGATTTTTCCGAAACAGGATTTATAATTCGGAAAAATGAATATTTTTATGAAATTTTACGGTAAATCAATCATTACAGCGTGTGCGGCGTTGTCTGCACTTCCGCTTTTTCAGTCATGTCTCGATAAGGGAGATGGCTATATTGACAACAGTTATCTGTATCCGAATGCCGTAGTTACGGTAAAACCGGTCACCGAGGGCGAAAACAAGTATTTCTATTTCCAGCTCGATGACGAGACAAAACTGTGGCCGCTCGATAATGCCTATCATCCGTATGACGGAAAGGAAGTCCGCGCACTGGCCCAGATATCGGAAACCGAGATGCCGTCAGGTGTCGATACGGATATCTATGACAAGGCTGTGAAGATCTGCTGGATGGACAGCATACTGACCAAAAAACCGGTAGTCTTTCAGTCTGCCGGGGATGATGAACAGTCTTCCGACGTTTCCGATTACGGCAACGATCCTGTGGAGATCTATAAGGGCTTTACGGTAGTCGAGGACGGTTATCTGACCATCCATTTCGGTACTTACTGGGGAAATACCGGCATCAAGCATGAAGTGAATCTTTTGACCGGACTGAATGCGGATGATCCGTACGAAGTATACTTCAAACATAATGCTCACGGGGATGTCAACCATGCTCCGGGAGACGGCTTCGTGGCATTCAGGCTTGAAGACCTTCCTGATACGGGCGGAGAGACGGTAGAACTTACGTTGAAATTCGATTCGTTTTCAGGTGTCAAGACAGCAAAATTCAACTACAAGACACGCGTAGATGAATAATGTCCGGACCTGTTGAACAGATATTGGCAGAAAGACTTAAAAAAGGAGACCGTCAGGCGATGAAAGACTTGTACGGTCTCTATTCGGGTTTTCTGAATGCCGTCTGTTCAAGATATGTCGTGGACAAGGAAGCTGTAAAGGATATACTCCAGGACAGTTTCATCAAAATTTTTTCATCGGCGTCATCTTTCCGCTATCGTGGCGAGGGCTCACTGAAAGCCTGGATGAAGAAAATTGTCGTAAACGATTCTCTCAAATATCTTCGGAAATCGGACAGATACGGTTTTGTCGTCAGTGCCGATACGCTTCCTGATATTCCCGAACAGGAAGATGAGCCGGATTTCATGCTGGAATCAGTGCCGCCGTCAGTCATACAGGAGATGGTCAGGCGGCTTCCGGACGGTTACAGGACCATATTCAACCTTTATGTTTTCGAAGACAAAAGCCACAAGGAAATAGCTGGTATTCTGGGTATAAGGGAGAATTCGTCGGCATCGCAGCTGCATAGAGCCAAGGCTTTGCTGGCAAAATGGATAAAGGAATATTTGACAGAGCAATGACGGAAAATTGGAAAAAAGAATTCGTTGACAGAATGTCCGGATATTCGGAGCCTCTGCCCGACGGATTTTTCGAGGACATCATGACGTCGGTAGAACGTCGCAAAAGAGGTCGCAGGACAGTTTTGTTCCTGTTCTCCGGTGTTGCTGCTGCGGCAGTAATGCTCTTTGCTGTTTTACCAGGACGGGATTCCGATGTCCCGGCAGGACAATATTTTCCTTTAATGGCGGATAACGGAATTCATGTAGCGATACCGTCTCCTGCAGAGCTGCCCGGGGCCAGACCTGTTCCGGCGCATGACACCGATGTCGGAAGGCTGGAGCAGCAGGATTTGCCGCAGGATGACTTGATATCGGGCGATGAGCCATACGAAGCAGATCGCGATGTGTCGGGCGAAGTTACGGACGAAATGTCCGGCGAAGTATCGGACGATGTCGGGCAGAATATCGTTGATGGAGCTGTTGTGAATGAACCGGCGGATGATGATGTCGCAGTAAGGGATGGTGCCCGCGACTGGCAGCAGCTTCTTTTGGCGGAAAACACCGGACTTCGGGAAAAGAGACGAGCCGGATTCAATGTTTATGCTTCCGGTTTGTCTGCAGGTTCTGTCCGTCACTCGGGATACAGTCAGGCAGTCAATGCCGCGGCTGCAGCTATGCCGATGAGATATGGCGATAATTCTCTGGCGGGAATCATGACATTCAACCGCTCTAAAGACGTGGCGACAGAGTCTCGCCATTTTCTGCCGCTCAGGGCCGGGATTGCATTTTCCTGGTGGCTTTCACCTCGGTGGAGCATCGGATCGGGCGTGACTTATACATGGCTTCTGTCGAAGTCGAGAACAGGCAGCGAATCATATTATGTAGATTCGCGGCAGTCTTTGCATTATCTCGGGATCCCGTTGACTGTAAACTATGATATCTGGAATACTGACATGCTGCGAGTCTATGTTTCCGCTGGCGGAATGCTCGAAAAATGCGTCGGAGGAAATGTACGCAGTGACTACATATACGGAAACGATGTCCGCAGCCACGACAGTGCGAGGTTGGTCGTCAGACCATTGCAATGGTCAGTAACGGCTTCGGCAGGTCTTCAGTTCAATCTTTCTCGTATGGCAGGCATCTATATAGAGCCAGGTGCTGCATATCACTTCTACAATGGCTCCGACGTAGAGACCATTTATTCGGACAGACCATTGAATTTCAGTCTGAATTTCGGCCTCCGTTTCATGTTTGACTGACCTTATCCTGCCTTGCCGTATATTGCGACAGTATCACTCCTGCCGTAGAAACGGCAATTCCGACAAATTGCCTTGCATTGAGGCTTTCATGTCCGAGAATCCAGGCTACTATTGCGGCTACTACCGGAATGAGTGCCGAAAATATGCTCGATTTCGCTACTCCGAGACTTTTTATGGTACTGACCCATAGCGAAAATGCTAAGCTGGAGCATAGAAACGCCAGACAGACGACAGGGTAGAGCACTTCCGCAGAGAGGTAGTCCATACTGAAATTTTCAAGTCCCTTTGTCAGGAACAGCGGAAGCAGATATACCGAGCCTATCAGGAACTGATACATGACTATGATCTGGCTGCTATAGTTGAACGACAGGCTTTTGGTAATGGATGCATGGCCTACTTCGCTCAAAACGGCGATAACGAGCAGGATTATTCCGAAGATGACATTCTCTCCTATTTCATCCCGGCTCATCACTACTAAACAGATGCCTCCGATGCAAAGCAGGATTCCGATTATGTTGGCCATGTTGATTTTCTCTTTGAAAAACAGCATTCCGGCTCCGATGGAAAAGATGGGGATGGTGGCTATGATCATCGCACTCAAAGTAGGGGAGCCTGTTTCCTTGAGACCGTATGATTCGCACAGGAAGTAGATGAACGGTTCGAACAATGCGAGAAGCAGGAATTTCGGCAGATCCTTTCTGCGTATTCGGGTTATTCTTCCTTTAGTGGCGTTGAACAGAAACAGAATGATGCCTGCCAAAAGAATCCTTACGAATACGAAATAAAATACGGGAATATCCAGATTTATAAGCATGTCCGTCCAGATGTAAGATATCCCCCACAGGATAATGGCAAAGACGGAAACAAGGTATATCAGCAATTTGGATTTTTTCAGATTCTTGTCTACTTCTATCATATTATCGGACGAAACGTTTTTTTTGATATTGCAGTATGGGTTTTATCTGTTGAAAACAAGTTTTTTCCCGTGCGGGATATTGTCCGTCAGGACGGAATTTTCGATAACATGCCTTCCGTTTATGAAAACATCGGTTATTTTTCCCCTTAACGCATTGTCCTGGTAAGGGCACCATCCGCATTTGTATGCTACGTCTTCTATGGTCTGGACAGCATCAGTATCTACTATTGCGAGGTCAGCGAAATATCCTTCCTTTATTTTGCCGCGGTCTTTTATGCCGAATATTTCCGCTGCCTTTTCAGAAAATACGGATGCTATGACGGACAGCGGGATATCTTCTTCCAAAGCTACGGAGACAAGCACCTGCAGCGACTGCTGGATCGACGGTATGCCGGATGGTGAAGACATGTACTTCCGCTGTTTCTCAGACAGAAGATGCGGCGCATGGTCAGAGCCTATGGTGTCTATCGTTCTGTTTTTCAAGGCATTTATGATGGCTTTGCGGTCATTCTCGGTCTTTATGGAAGGGTTGCATTTTATCAGGCTGCCGAGGGTGTCGTAATCCCTGTCGGTAAACCAGAGATAGTTTGCGGATGTTTCTCCCGTGATATTGTGATTCGAGATTTTTGCAGCCCTCAGCATCTCTGTTTCTTCCATGGTCGAGACATGCAGCAGATGCAGCCTTGTTCCTGATTGCATGGCCGTTTCCAATGCCTTGAGCGATGACAGTATGCATGCTCTCCTGCTTCTGATGCTGCTGTGCATGGAGAACGGAATATCTTCTCCGTATTCATTTTCTGCCTGGCGCAGGTTTTCTCTGATTGTCTTTTCGTCTTCGCAATGAACGAGTATTTCCTTTTCTTTTATTTCGAATATCTCCTGCAATGTTTTCGGGTCGTCTACGAGCATGTTTCCGGTGGATGACCCCATAAAGACTTTTATGCCGCCGAAATCGGATTTTGTGATACCTTCCTTGCCTTCGGCAATGATTGTCCGGATTTCATCGATATTGCCGTTCGTGGCAGCTATATGAAAGCCATAGTTCGCGTATGAGCGGTTTTCTGCCGCATTCAGTTTATCGGAAAGTGCTTTTGCCGAGACTGTCGGCGGATTCGTGTTCGGCATATCAATGAAAGAGGTGACGCCTCCTTTCAGTGCAGCCATCGATTCGCTGTGCATGTCGGCTTTGTGCGTCATTCCAGGTTCCCGAAAATGCACATGGGCGTCTATTCCGCCTGCGAATACTGCTTTACCTTGCAGGTCTGTAAGCCTGTATCCTGGAAATTCCTGTCCCATGTCCTCGGGCATCCTGTCTTCGGGCACGATCTTGCTTATTCTTTCGCCTTCAATAACGACGGCCGCATTGATCATACCGTCGCCGGTGACGATTTTCCCGTTATATAATATGTGATTCATGAGTTTTTTCTGAATTTTCTGAATCTCATTTTCAAAACGCCCCAGAAAGCCTCTCCGAATATGCTGCTGCTCATTTTCGAAGTCCCTTCTTTTCTGTCCACAAATATTATGGGTACTTCCTTGATTTTGAAGCCGAGTTTGTATGCGGTATATTTCATCTCGATCTGGAAGCCGTATCCTTTCATCCGGATATGATCCAGGTCAATCGACTCCAAGACCTCCCTGCGATAGCATTTGAAGCCGGCTGTGGCGTCATATACTTTCATGTTCAGTACCTTTCTGACATAGACTGATGCGAAATACGACATTATCACTCTGCCTATCGGCCAGTTTATGACGCTGATACCGTTGCAGTACCTGGAGCCGATGGCCAAGTCCGCCCCTTCTTCGGAGCAGGCTCTGTAAAGCCTCGGAACATCCTCGGGGTTGTGCGAAAAGTCCGCGTCCATTTCGAAAATATAGTCGTATTTATTTTCTAAGGCCCATTTGAATCCGGCGATGTATGCCGTTCCAAGCCCTTGTTTGCCAGCCCTTTCTATCATGAAAAGCCGTTCAGGAAATTCTTTCTGAAGCGTTTTCACTATCATGCCGGTGCCGTCAGGGGAGCCGTCTTCTATTATAATGATATGGTATTCTCCTTCAAGAGAAAATATGGCACGGATTATTTTTTCTATATTTTCCTTTTCGTTGTACGTGGGTATTATTATTACTTTTCTGTCCATATCACTAAACATCATTACAATCTTCAAAAATACTGATAAAATCAGAAAAGACAATAAGGAAGTCGTGTCTGAAAATTTTTTGATAAAAAACGAGAAAAAATGGTTAAAAAAATTTGGAAGGAATAAAAAAGTGCGTATCTTTGCAGCCCGTTTCGGAAAAAGAGACGGAACAGTTTATTGGAATAGATTGAGTGAGGCCAGTACGGACGGTATAAGTCCGCCGCAGGGATCGCTCGAAGAAGCCAAGAAACGGAAGTTGATTGAAAATAATGAATGAAAGACAAGTACAAGCAATAGAGAGCGTTAATTTCTTTAGGGAAAATACAGGAGCGAATTCTGGAAAAATAAAAGATATACAAAGAAGAGTTTGATCCTGGCTCAGGATGAACGCTAGCGGCAGGCTTAACACATGCAAGTCGAGGGGCAGCATGATGAGTAGCAATACTCATTGATGGCGACCGGCGTAAGGGTGCGTAACGCGTGAGCAACTTGCCTCATACAGGGGGATAACCTCGGGAAACGGAGACTAATACCCCATATTTGTAATTCAGGCATCTGAGATACAAGAAAGGAGAGATCCGGTATGAGATAGGCTCGCGAGACATTAGCAAGATGGTGAGGTAACGGCTCACCAAAGCGACGATGTCTAGGGGAACTGAGAGGTTGGACCCCCACACTGGAACTGAGACACGGTCCAGACTCCTACGGGAGGCAGCAGTGAGGAATATTGGACAATGGGCGGAAGCCTGATCCAGCCATGCCGCGTGATGGAATAAGGTCCTATGGACTGTCAACATCTTTAACAGGGGAGCAATAAAGTCTACGAGATAGACAGATGAGAGTACCCTGGAAAAAAGCATCGGCTAACTCCGTGCCAGCAGCCGCGGTAATACGGGGGATGCGAGCGTTATCCGGATTTATTGGGTTTAAAGGGTGCGTAGGCGGCA
>CALUSD010000080.1 GCA_944323295.1 uncultured Bacteroidales bacterium
GTGAATGATTTTGAAGAAAAATATTCCCGCAACATAAATATCGACGGCAACTCAGGCGTAAGTCTGACGGACGAATCTAAGACATACGGCGGAAATCTCGGCGGAGACAACAACAAATGGCAAAAAAAGTATAAATGCTCCGACGGCTCCTCCATCTTGGTATACAATCTCATCAGCCAGAAATTCAAATCGGCTAACCAGAACTTTACCGAGACGGAAATAGTGAGATTCAATTACATTACCCTGAAATACGCGGATATCAAGACACCTGCCACGGCAGAGGATGCCGCATACAGGTTCTTCTGGTTCAAGACTTTCGCCAACGAAACCGACATGGACGATTTTCTCGAGGACTGGTCTGCCGCATCAGGCATTGATTACAACAACTGAAATTCGTAAAGGTTACCCTCATAAATAAATCCGATATATGATGAAAAAATTACTGACAACAATATTGGTAGCAGTTCCCGCACTCCTCTGTGCGGGGGCCTGCACCGACTTCCTCTATGAAGGAGAAATCGATCTTACTCCTGTAAATGAGGAAGAAAAGGACGACTTCGTCTATCCGGCATCATACGAATTCCAGCATCCTGGAGCCCTCGTCACAAAAGCCGATTTCGACAGGGTCAGGGCAAAGGTGCAGCAGTACACAGCCGATCCCGCTGGAGCTGATATCGACCCTGTATATCAAAGCTGGCTGCAGCTCTGCAACAGCAAATATGCACAGTTGGATTATCAATCCAGGGCAGTCCCTGTCTTGGTCCGCGGAGATGTCACAGGGACAGGGGTTTCGAGCGAGAACTACCTCAATGCCTGCCGCGATGCCGCCGCAGCCTTCCAGCTCGGCCTCAGATACCAGATTTCCGGTGACGAGAGATATGCGAACAAGGCAGTAAATATCCTCAACGAATGGGCTGATGTCTGCCACACCATTACGGCCAACGATGCCAACTTCAACCTTCTCGCTGGTTTCCAGGGCTATCAGTTCGCCAATGCCGCCGAGCTTCTCCGCGATTACGAAGGCTGGCAGGTAGCCGACCAGAACGCTTTCAAGACCTGGCTGCTTACGCTCTGGTATCCTATCAACTATGAATTCATCGATACGCACGGCGGAGACAATGTCTGCGACCTGCACTACTGGTCGAACTGGGAGCTCGGCAACTTGGCTTCCATCCTGGCCATCGGCATCTATACCGAAAACGTGGAGATGGTGAATTTCGTCTACCGGAATTTCCGTGAAGGCGAGGGCAGCGGAGCGCTTCACAACATGATTCCGTACGAGCCCGTAGCAGATCCTGCCGGAAATACGGCCCTGATTGCGCAGTGTATGGAAAGCGGCCGTGACCAGGGGCATGCCACTCTTGTGTCGTCTGTCTGTGCCGAACTGTGCCAGATGGCCGGCAATGTCAAGGTAGCTGGCACGGGTGAGGCACTCGATTTCTTCGGGATGGAGGACAATTTGGTGCTTTCGATGTTCGAATATACGGCCATGTACAACAGTACGCCGTATACTTCGGTGCCAATGCCGTTTACGCGTTACGAGTATTGCCCGGAAGGCTGCGGATGCCCTGGTGGGAACAACTGCCATACGCAGGGGCCTCATCTTGCGGTGTCTTCTGACGGACGAGGGACTCTCAGGCCTTGCTGGGATTTGATATACAACCATTACAAGGCGAAGGGAGTAAGCGACGGTCAGCTTTACTATTCGAAAAGGTTTGCGGAGCAGCTTCGCAGCAATAACGACGGTGTTCTGACCGGGGACTGCGGTGCGGGAGACAGCAGGTACAACAATGATGAGGGGTCGGAGACGAGTGCGACGTTTGATCAGCTCGGATGGGGGACACTTCTTTTCTATCGCGACTGGCAGTAGGAGGAGGGGCGAGGTGCAGGTCGGTTTCGGGCACACAGAAAATGGTGCCCTCAATCCGACCTGCACCTCACCACAGCCACGTCTCGATAGAAAGATTATATAGCAGAGGGAAAACGGTGCCCTCAGTCCGGTCGCCGTCCCGCCACAGCCACGTTCCTTGTCATCTCGAGCGAAGTCGAGAGATCTGCTCATATAAAATGGAATATTGAACGATCTATTGACAGATCTCTCGACTTCGCTCGAGATGACAAAAAAACGCTCGAGATGACATATACAATGAAAAACTTCAAATAACGTTATAACAAAAAAGTAGTACTACCATGAAAAGAACAGAACTGAAACCAACGGAGGCTTATTGCAGCCCCGAAATCGATGTCGTCTCCGTACAGACGGAGACAGGCTTTGCCGGGTCGCCGGACATCTATGATTTTGATTACGAAAACATAGACAGTTGGGATTAATGTTTAACATGAAAAATGACATCGAAATGAAAAAGACATTGATTTTCGCTGCCTCCGCAGCTGTTGCGCTTATTGCCTGCAACAAGGAAGAAATCTCCTCTCCGCAGGAGAATCTGGTATATCGGGAATTCAAAGCCGTCATTGCCGAAGGCACCTCTACCAAAGTATCTTTCGGCGAGCCGGATGCTGGTAAAATCCCGGCGTATTTCGACAACGGCGACGAAATCGCCCTTACTGACGGAACGACAACGTACAAGGCTACAGTTGTCAAAAAAGAAGGAACAGAAACGACTCTCGGTGGAGATATGGCCACTGACTTCACGCCGACCGAAGCCTATTATCCTTATTCTTCGTACGATCAGTCAACAAAAAAGCAGACCGTACCGGGCAGACAATATGCAGATACTGTCGCAGTGCTTTTGAAGAGTATTGAAATAGCAGACGACATGATTACCTTTTCCGCTGCCGATACCAAGGCTGCAATGGTACATTTTTCCTTGACGGGAGATGTCGAACTCAGGGAAGTAAGACTTCATATAAACAACAGTAATGCGTCGGTCGACAGAAATCCGAAATACACGATTTCTTACACAAGCCAATACGATTCATCACCCGTACAGCTTTCAGAAAGTCCTTTCGACGTATATTTTGCCGTTGATGCAGCCGAGGCCGGTACTGATAATTTTCTCGCTCTCGAAATCAAGATAAACAACGTAGCCGAGGCCGATTCAAGTATTTTCAGGAGGAAAATAAGCAGTGTCGATCTTTCCGAGGGAAAATTTGTGGACATGCCTGTCATCGACTTGAAAAAAGAACAAATCGTTTCCGATGCAAAAATATGGAAATTCGGCTCGGCCAATGACGGTGACTGCGGATGGTCTGCAGAACAGGCCGGCGGATCCATTGATGGCAGCACATACGAAAACTATGCGCTCGTCACAATGGCAAGCGTTGCTTTGAAAGACACTGACACTGCCGCTGGTGTAGATTATAAATTCCAGACAAATATCCGATATACCGAAGGCTTTACGGTCAACTGCGGAACGTACAGGTATATGGCCATAATGTCGGACATGAAACATATAGTCCGTGACAATGTAGACGGTCAAATCAATATAGAAGTTCCGGAAGGAGCGGATGTGACAAGGGGAAATATTACATTCGACACCAGTATGTTGGGTGGATATAACGGCGGCGGATCCAATAAATGGGCCGGTGTCAAGGCTACGAATATTGAAAATGTCGAAGTACTGTATTTCGACATGCTGACCAAGTTCAGTCGTGATAACGGCTATGTGAATACTTTGACAAGCCATACTTTCACCTCTAATTTTACATTTAAGGTCGCAGACCTGAAAGTTTCCAATGTCCCTGACGGCTCATCGGTGGAAAACCCTCAATACAAAGTATACTGGATCGGATTTTTCCATCGTCTTAGCGACATAAATGAAATGATAGCCGCAACGGAAGCTGCTGAGGGAGTGTCTGACGAAACTCTGACCGAATAGCAAATTCTGCCTTCAATATATTATTTGAGCCTGTGTCACAATTCACCATTTTGACACAGGCTCTCTTGCGGTGTGTCAGAATTTCATCCCAAGCGAAGTCGAGGGAGCTCCGCAGGCGAAGTCGAAGTATCTGCCGCCGTTCTTTGTCATCTCGAGCGCAGTCGAGAGATCTGCTCTTATAAATGGACTGTAATATTGAACAATCTATTGACAGATCTCTCGACTACGCTCGAGATGACAAGAAGACGCTCAGGGCCACAGAGAAGCGGCTCTGGACCACGATGAGAACGCTCAGGTCCACAAAGAAGACGCACAAGATGATGCGGATATGCTATAGTCAATAAAGGAATCCGAAAGCCCACAAAGGCAGTATGTTTCCGTCACCGTGCTCAATATCGTCCTTGACTATGTATGCATCCTCTATGCCCTTGATCTGCTTTCCGGACTTGCTCCTGCCCCCGACTTCGAACGTGTATTTCCCTGTCTTGAAATCAGCCGACGGTGAAGATACGACATCTGCGACCGGAGCCAGCATGGAAAAGAAAACGGTCTCCCGTGCGTTCCCGGTATTTGTCACATCCCCAGCTATGGCGTATGCCAGATTGGTATTGTTCAGGTAGACTTTTTCCACCTTTCCGAGCGAACTGATGCCCCAGGTCCCGTCTCTCAATATGTTTACCAACTGCGCCTTTTCCAGATATATCATCAGATCTGCCGTAAGATTCCTGTTCAGATGCAGGTCTTCGGCTATTTTGCTGTAATTAGGTTTGAACGGGGCCGACTGGGCTACTATGTACATCAGTTTTTTCAAGGCGCGGGCAGTAGAAACAGTCATTCCTGCAAAATCCCTGATATCGTTTTCAAGAATTTGATTGATGACTGCCTGCAGTCTGAGCCGATACCCCGGCTCCATGAAATACGGATAATATCCTCCGACCATGTATTCCTTGAATAAAGCCACGGGGCGGTGTTCCATATATGGGAACTCCACCGCATTGGCCAGTACGTCTTCCAACGTGCATACGGGAAGTTCGATGCCTTTAGAAATGGACAGGTACTCCCTGAATGAAAGCCCGAAGAGCCGGTATTCCAGTTTCCTGCGGCTCAGGTCAGCACCCCCTTTCTCAAGCTCGAGAATCGAAGATCCCGTATAGACCAATCTCAGTTTGGAATACGTATCATAGATATTCTTTATCTCTGTCGACCATCCCGGATATTTGTGTATTTCATCGATATACAGGGCTTCACCTCCGTTGGCATAGAAATCCGAAGCCAGATCTGCAAGCCTGTGGGCCGTAAAGTAAATGTCATCGGCTGATACATACAGGACTTTGTCGATATTCTCATATAGTTTGATGTGCTGAAGTATCAGAGTGGACTTGCCCGTGCCCCGCGCCCCGAGAATCGCTATCAGGCGGGCGTCCCAGTCTATCTTATTGTGAAGATATCTTATAAAACCGGTCGATGTTTCTTCTATTTTCTGAAGAAAAGTCTGTCGTAAAAGTTCCATATCCAAAATCAGAATAATTGCAAATATAGCAATATTGCAACATCAATGTTGCAATATTTGGAAAATATGCAATACCGACATTGCAATATTTGCAAACACCTCTGAAAAAGGTTTACACTAACAGACTGACAATCACTGCTTCCGGACATATTGTGACGGCGTGCAGCCGAACATCTCCTTGAAATACTTGGCGAGGTATTTCGGGGTATTGAAACCGACCAAATCGGAAAGTTCCGACAGGGAAATGCCGGGACGTTCGGTCAGGATTTTGGCAGCCCGCTTCACCCGGACGGAACGGATGAACTCGGACGGCGTCATGCCCACCAAGGACTGGAGCTTGCGGTAGAGATTCATCCTGTGCATGTTCACGTCTGAGGAAAGCTCCTCGACGGAATACTCGGAATTATCCATGTTCCGCTCAATCGATTCCATAATCTTGGACATCAGCTTTTCGTCTATAGGCGTCATCGTCACGTCCGACGGATTCACGTCCATAGCTTTGGAGAAAGAAGAAATCCGCCCCTGACGCTCCTCGATCAGATTTTTGATCCGGGCCTCGAGAATATCCATCTGGAACGGTTTGGTCAGATAGGCGTCCGCCCCCGTTTCATAGCCCTCGAGTCTGACATCATCCGAGGTCCTGGCTGTCAGCAGTATCACAGGGATATGGGACGTTTCGATATTGCCCTTGATATTTCTCGTGACTTCGAATCCGTCCATCTTCGGCATCATCACGTCGCATACCAAAACATCCGGCTGGATATTGCGTATCCGCTCTATGCACGACATCCCGTCCGAAGCCGTCACGACATCATATTGCTTGCCGAGCTCCGACTTGAGGTATGAGCGGAAATCCGCATTGTCATCTACCACCATTACAGTATGTCTCGCTCCGTCTTTTTTCCCGGTATCGGAGCGGCCGCGTCCGGCATCCTCCGGCATATTGTCGCTGACGGCACTTTCGGTCCCGTCATAGTCAGGCAGCCCGGATGCCGGAGCAGCGGCAGGCAGCAGATCCATCGGTATCCACACGCTGAAAACGGTGCCCTGTCCGACTTCCGAACTTACGTTTACCCGTCCGGAATGCATTTCCGCATATTGCTTCACTATGCTCAGACCGATTCCCGAGCCGGTAACCATTTCAGCGTTTCCGCTCTGATAGAATCTGTCGAAAATATGTTCCAGATCTTTCTGAGGGATTCCTGTTCCCGTATCCGCCACGTCTATCCTCAGGACAGGCCGCCCGTTGTCCTCCGTCTGCGACAGCTTCAACGACACATACCCTCCCGCCGGGGTGAATTTCATGGCATTCGCCAAAAGGTTGTTCAATATCTTGGACATCTGCGACCTGTCGAAAGCCATCATGGTCCGCATCAGTCCGTTTTCGAATTCCATGCTTATGTTTTTCCTCTGTGCCAAGGAATTGAAAGAAGAAGCCGTCTCCGATGCGAATTCCGCGATATCCCCCATCACCAAATGCAGTTTTTCCCCGCCCATTTCCAATTTTCTGAAATCGAGGAGATGATTTACTAAGGAAAGCAGTTCCCGCGCGTTGTGGTGCATGGTCTCGAACTTAGGGTAGAGCGGAGAATCTTTCATCTCCTTCATGATGCTTTCCAACGGAAGAAGTATGAGAGAAAGCGGTGTCCTGAGTTCGTGGGAGATATTTGTGAAAAACCTGAACTTCATCTGATCCAATTCTTCCTTCTGCTTCTGCAGCTGTATCTTCCTGTCGGTAAGTATCTGTTCCTTTTTCCTCTTCAGATACAGATGCATCCCGGCCGCGACAAGCCCCATGGCTGTTATCACGTACAGGATATAAGCTGCGGTGCTTTTCCTGAAAGGAGGGTGGACTGTCAGGCTTACTTCGGCCGGGATACGGCTCCAGTCGGTACCGTTATCCGCAGCATAAACCTTGAAAACATAGTCTCCCGGCTCCAAATAGGTATAGGTAGCCTTCCCGGGGCTTTGCGAATGAAGTTCGTTCCATGTCCTGTCGAAATTCACCAGGATATATCTGTATGAGGTATGGGACGGATTGATGTAATTCAGATTCGAAAAATAGAACGTAACAGGGGTCTCGTCGTATTTCAAATCCAAATGTATACTTTGCCTGCCTGTATCCCCGGATTCCGGTTTCCCGACGCTACCCCACCCCACAGGATTTTTGCCCTCCGGGAATATTTCCCTCTGCTCCATTCTCCGGCCGGATACGACGATGTCAGATATCTGAGGTGAAATGTCGAAAGTGTCCTGATACAGTCTGTCGGGATGGACACGCGTGATGCCGTGCGCCCCGCCGAAGAAAATCTCTCCATCGGAATGCTTCAATACCGAATTCTGGAAAAAAGCGCCTGCCGTGACACCGTCGGTTTCGTTGAAATTCGATACGGAAAATAAATAGGACCCGTCTTTCTTTACCGGCTTGATCCTGGATATGGAGCTGAACGTGGCAATCCAGATATTTCCGAGCCCGTCATCCGCCATGCTTATGATATTGTCATTAGGCAGGCCTGAATCCACACCCAACGCATATGTCTCACCGGTTTCGAGATTTGTAATGGAAAGACCGTCGGATGTAGCTATCCACAGCAAGCCGCGGTCATCCCGGACGGCCTGATTGGTCTGCGTATAACACCGTACCGAATGCCTGTCCGTATGCACCTTGTCTTCGGATGGCGAATACAGGAAACGTCCGTTATCTCCGGAAAACAGGAGCAGTCCGTCTCCATGGTCGCAAATATCCCTGACTATCATGAATCTCGATACTTCAGGATGCCTGTCCCTCAACATTTCCACGCTGCCGTCATCCGTGTCGAACTTCCCTACTCCGCCATAGACCGAAATCCAGAAATTTCCGAGACTGTCTTCATAAAATGCTCTGACACAGTTCAGATTCGGTTTTTCAGTATAATACGAAAGTTCTGCATTGGATGTTTCCGGGAAAGAATAGTGCCTTATCCGGCCATTGTCGATACAGAAAGCCCCGTTGTAGAAAGTTCCGAGCCAGATTCTGTCGCTTCTGTCACGATAAAGACTGATACACAACTCATTGCGAAGCTCGGGATAAGGTACGGACATGGTATCCGTTTCCGGATCGTACCGCAGAAGTCCGTTGATGGTACCTACCAGCACTGTCCCGTCCGTATCCTCCGTCAGGCATTTCACGCCTTCGTCCGGCATTTTTCCTCTCGTCAGAGACTGTGAATTTACAGTATGCAGATGATATATGTCCTTGTGCCAGAACAGCAGGCCTTCCGCCAAAGTCGCGACCCACACTCCTCCCCTCCGGTCTATATAGATTTTGGAAATATCCGTATGATGATAGATTTTCTTGCCGTTGGTCTGCATCAGGTATGGAAATGTTTCCACTTGCCTTGACCTCCCGTCTATCCTGCTGACACCCGAACGCGCCGTACCGACCCAGAGATCATCGCGTCCGTCGATGGCGATGGTGGTATACAGGTCTCTCTCCCCTTTCAAAATCCCCGACATGCAGATTATTTTTCCGGAAGTCCTGTCATAAAAGGCAAGAGTCCTGTCCGACATCATCCAGACATTGCCGCGGGAATCCGGCACCATATCCATCCTGCTCGACTCATATCCGGTCTCCGTCTCTATCCTTTCCGATTTCCTTATCGTCCTCATGACGGTATCATATTCCGCCAGCACTCCGTTTATCGACAATATCCATATACTGTTTCCGGACTGCGCGAGCATCAGCGGACCTTCGGCATCCTCGGGGAGGATCACATTTTCCGCCGTCCCGTTTTTCCTGTCGCACCTGAAAAGCTCCGTTTCATCCGTCGTTACCCAGTAATTGTCGTCCGAATCTATGAACAGATTCGATATCGTCTCGTTTTCAAGCCCGAACTGCAGGAACCGCGGACTGATATCGTATTCGAAACTCATGGTGTTCAGATTGAATATCCAGATATGGTCCCGTGTCGTGCACCACAGGAGGTTTGCCGTCCTGTCGAAATACGAATTGTTCAAACCGGAGTATTCGGCATACGGAATCTCGATAGGGTTGTACTTGTAGCTTTTGCATGAAGCCCCGTTGTACAGACTGAGCATGGTGGAAGTCTGTATGCACATCTGTCCGTCAGGAAGCATGGTCATATTCCTGACATTGTTGTCCGGAAGCCCGCTTGAAGTATCGAGCATTCTGAAAAGATACTCTTCATGCGTTCCGAAAGCGTATGCGGTGTATGCGGTTACGGTAAGCAGCAAGAAAATAAAGGCTGCGAGTGTCTTATGCGGCATGGTGTAAAGTTCCAATATCTTGTAAAGATACGCATTTTTCAAAAAATGAATGAGTAAATTCAGCCGTCCGGACGTATTATATACAAAAGTCGTTGCGGATTTTTGAAAAAATTCCAGGACGGCTTTTAAAAAAGACTATGGGAAGGACTGAAATAAAAAATTGTCGATAATGAAAGGAGCAATCTACACTTTGGCTTGTCTTTTTTTATGTCCGGGTGCCTTGGCAATGGCAACAAATACTGCCGGATGGCAGGAAAACATTGCCGCAGCATCGCGGAATTTTAAAATTGCCTCGCCTGACGGAAGACAATCTGCAGTAATGGAAATCGCGGCGGATGCGGATGAAAACTCGGAAAATGGCGGCGGAATATCTGGAATATGGTATTCCACATACTTCGATGGCAAACCCGTGATTCTGCGTTCTGCCATGGAACTGACTTTCGACAACGGCGTATGGGAACGTGACATGGGCAAAAATTTCCCGTCTATGACACACTGGCTCGAGGATTTCGAATTGAAAGACACCACAATGACTGCCCGGGATACCGTCTGGCACAACCGTTTCGGAGAACGTTCGACAGTACGCGATTCCTACAACGGCATCATCCTCCACTTCGAGAGAAAGGACGGCTCCGGATATCGTATCGATGTGGAAATGCGTGCATACGACGAAGGCGTGGCATTCAGATATTGCCTGCCGGTGCAGGGCAATGCATTCTACCAGAGAATCAAAGCCGACGACACCGAATTCACCTTTCCGGAAGGCAGCAGGGCATGGTACACCTCTTGGGCGCAGGGACCGTACGAATTGAGGGAATTCAAGGGCTGGGAAGATGAATGCGAACGGCCTATGACGGTGCAGATCGGCGACAGCCTTTATGCGGCCGTCGGAGAAGCGGCGGCGATAGATTTTCCGAGGACGAAACTGAAACTCGACGATTCCAAACCGAATACTGTAAAAGCATCCCTGAATGACGACGGTACGGACATAGCCACACCATACAATATGCCATGGCGCATAATAATGGCCGCGGAAAGCCTCGGAGGACTCGTGGAAAACAACGACATATTCCTGAACCTCAACGAGCCGTCCGCCATCGCGGATGACAGCTGGATAACACCTGGCAAAATCATGCGTGAGACGCGTCTTACCACTGAAAATGCCATGGCTGTCATAGACTTCTGTGCCGCACACGGCATGCAGTATCTGCTTTTCGATGCCAAATGGTACGGGCCGGAATTCGATCCCCGGAGCGATGCCTCTAAAGTCGTCGCCAAGATAGATCTTCCCAAGGTCATTGCCTACGGCCGGGAAAAAGGCATAGGCATCTGGCTCTATGTCAACCAGCGAGCCCTGCAGCAGGCCTGGGAGCTGTTCCCTCTTTTTGAGAAATGGGGCGTCACCGGTGTGAAATTCGGCTTCGTGCAGTTCTGCAACCAGCACTGGGCCGACCATCTGCACCGCCTCGTCCGGCTTGCCGCCAAACATCACCTTCTGGTAAACATCCACGATGAATACAGACCTGTCGGCTATTCCCGCACTTACCCTAACTTATTGACCCAGGAAGGCATCAGAGGAAATGAAGAATTTCCGTCGGCAGGTCACAATACCGTCCTTCCTTTTACGAGAATGCTATGCGGAGCGGGAGACTATACGGTCTGCTATTTCGACAGGCGTCTGAAAAACACTCACGCCCATCAGCTGGCTTTGCCCGTGGTCTTCTTCTCCCCATTGCAGACTCTCTATTGGTACGATACGCCGGCAGTCATAAAGGATGTGCCGGAATTGAAATTCTTCGATGATGTGCCCGTGGTGTGGGACGATACGAAAGTCGTGGACGACAGCGTAGGAAAACATGTCGTTATTGCCCGAAGGTCGGGCAGCGAATGGTTTGTCGGAGCCATCGCCGGTGACGAATCCTGCCGCATCGGAATCCCTACTTCCGCTTTTCTTGCCGACGGCAAAAAATATGTCGTAGAAACATATACTGACAATGACGAGGTGGACACCCCTACAAAAGTCGAAGCCGGAAGATACATCGTTTCAGGAGGAGATGTGTTGAGATTCGACCTCAAGGAGAGAGGCGGCGCCGCCCTGCGTTTCATTCCGGCAGACAAGGAAAATTCAAAAGGAATCGCCAGACTTGGAAAGAAAACAGTGTTATGATGAAGATACGCACAGGAAAAATGATGTTGCTGCTGTCCGCAGCAATGACTTTGTCATCGGTTTTCGGATGCTGCCGCAATGAAAACGACATGCCGACCGGGGAAATCAGGATCCATCCAGTCCCGAAAGAGATTTATTACGGCATGCACAACGATGACTTTACCGTAAAAATCCGTATTCCAGGCGGGCAATGGCAGGATCTGTATGAATACAAGGTCAAGGTGAACATGGACAGCCCTTCGGAAGCATCCATGGTTTGTTTCGATACGGACGGACCGGTCGAGGTAATGGTGAAAAAGAACAACGGATTCGCCGGCACCGCCGAAATCAGGCCTCTTTCTGTCGGAATAAAAGGACGGCTCAGGGACAATATCCTCACGTTCGTCATCGACAGACCTCGGAATCTGTCCGTGGAATTCGACGGTGACAAGCATCGCAACCTGCATGTTTTCGTAAATCCGCTCGAAAAGGATGTTCCGGAGAAGGGAGCAGAGGGCGTGATGTATTTCGATGCCGGCCTGCATACTCCGCCTGAGGGAAAGGACGGTTTCGAAATCCCGTCGGACACCGATGTTTATTTGGCGCCGGGAGCGGTGCTCAAGGGAACTCTCATCTGCGATTCGGTCAAAAACGTGACCATAGGCGGCCGCGGCATCCTGCTCACTCCGCAGCGCGGCATCCAGGCGACTTATTCCGAAAACATAAAAGTGAGCGATATCATAGTCGTGAATCCACGCCACTATACTTTTCTCGGCGGACAGAGCAGGAACATCTCCATAGACAATCTGCGTTCGTTCAGCTATCAGGGCTGGAGCGACGGCATCGATGTCATGAGCAGCAGCGATATTTCCGTGAACAACGTATTCATGCGGAATTCCGATGACTGCATAGCCGTTTACGGCCCGAGATGGGACTACCGGGGAGATTCGCGGAACATTATCGTGGAAAACTCCGTACTTTGGGCCGATATCGCCCATCCGATGAACATGGGAATCCACGGCTACACGGGCGACGGGGTCGGAAACAGGATAGAAAACGTGACTTTCAGGAATATAGACGTGCTGGAGCATGACGAGGATGATCCCGACTATCAGGGATGCATGGCGATATGCTGCGGCGACATGAACAGAATCAGCAACATCCGGTATGAAGACATCAGGGTGGAGCGCGTTGAAGAGGGCCGGCTTTTCCATGTGGAGATAGTGTATAACAGCAAATATTGCTCGGCACCCGGGAATTCAGTTTCCGACGTTGTGTTCAGGAATATCGACTGCGCCGGCATCGGCGACCTGAATCCGTCTCTTGTCAAAGGCTACGATACCGACCGTCAGGTCACCGGAGTTCTTTTCGAGAATGTCCGCATCGGCGGGAAGCGGCTGAAGAATACCGACGGTTTCATCATGAATGAGTTTACAGGTGACATTGTCATCTCAAGCGGAGCCGCAGGCGAAGTCGAGAGATCTGTTAACAGTACCCTCCGTCCTAAATGAGCAGATTTCTCGACTCCGGGCTTCGTCCTCCGCTCGAAATGACAGTGAAACTGCCATCTTGGGCGCAATCGAGAGATCTGCCAATAATAAGAAAAGAATATAATATGCAAAGAATCCTCAAACGAAAAATCCTCTCAGCCACCCTCATCGCCCTCTGCGCATCCCTGCAGGCCCGGACCCTCATCGACATTCCCGAGCTCGACACAGGTTATCCGCGGATGGTGAACAGTACCGAGTGCCGGCAGAGTATTGAAACCCTGCTTGAAACCGAAGCAGGTGCCAAGGCGATGGAAGGCCTCGTCTCGAAAATCCATCCGTTCGCCCAAAGGCATG
>CALUSD010000081.1 GCA_944323295.1 uncultured Bacteroidales bacterium
TCCAATTTCTGAAAACGATCTCCACCATTTCGACGAGGAGCTTGACGCTGAAGACGACCAGCGGTTTTCAGAGAGAAGCAAGATTCACATAAATGATCAGGCGGAAAAAGACAGCATTGAAAACAGGAAACAATTTATTCGTGACAGCATAGACAGAAGAATCAAATTTGTTCGAGACAGTCTTGCCCAGATTGCAGAAGCAAAAGAAATTCAGGAACAGCAGTTCCAACAATGGCTCGTCAATATAAGGAACACTTATATAAATAGTTTTGTTCCCGAAGGTAAGCCATGGGAGTTGACAAGGAAAGACGGGAGTATTAAAAGTATGACAAGAACAGGAAATACATTCAATTTTACCATAAACAAAAAGAAAGAGCCCCTGTCCATTGGCTTTGAACAATGGCAAATCATACAGGACGAGACAGACAGCGACAGAAGAATATTGGCGTTGTTCACCAAAGACAGAAAATATGCTCTTATTTTTTCTGATGAGTGGGACATAAACACATCTCGATATCAGTATAAGCTGGCATGCCTTGCAACTCAATCTGGAGAGAATACCGGCACAAAAGTATTCGGTTTTTCATCAAAGTGCCAGAAAGAAATCATAGGATATTCCAACGGCCACGCGCCCAAAATAGATCAATGTCCATACTAAAATAGATTTATGAACATTAAAGACATTATCGCAAAAATAACAAAGCACAAGACTATGACACGCAAAGAACTGTATGACAACTGGGTGGAGAGGGTCTGCTCATTTCTGGAGGAGACAGGGCCCAAGCTCGGACAAGGGGGACGCTGCTGCGGGACATTCCAGTCTGCCCCGGTACTGGACAAAAGCCCGGAAGTCGTGTTCCTCGGCTACAATCCGCACGAGAATTACGGTTATGTTCCAGTGGACAGGACAAGGTTTTACGAAGGCAATCCGGATTTCTACACATCAAGAAACAAATGGAAAATATGGTCAAAGCTTTACGGTGCGCTGAACTATGTCAAATACCTCACACCTGTAACGGACGGCAATTACGTGTTTTTCAATGCAGTATATTTCGGAAGTAAAGATATTGCAGCATTCAGGAGTATTCCAGGAGCGGCGGATGCCATTGACAGATGCCTTGATTTCACTGACGAGGTCATACATGAGATTTTCAAACCGAAATGTGTCGTCTGTTTCTCTGTTCCTGACTGCTTTGACCGGCTCGACAGCAAGTTCCATTTTGCCGGAGTTGAAAAAATCATTCCGGAATTTGACGGAGAGAAAACGCATTATGTCTCGACAAAGGCAGTTAAGCGCGGACTCTGGTGTTCTCAACCTAAACAGGACGCCATTCCGGTATTAGGTATCCCACACCCGTCGCAGGCGATTTCTAATGACGACTGGGGAGCAATCGCTACTTGGCTCAAAGAGGAAATGCAGTCTTTTAGAATCTGATTAACACTCTATTATATCATGTGCTGTTAATAATAGTATAACAAACACCCGACTTTACATTCTTGGGTGTAAAATCGGGTGTTTATTTTATAAAACATTGATTTTCAATGTTTCCTGCGGAGAGGGAGGGATTCGAACCCCCGGAACGTTGCCGTTCAACAGTTTTCAAGACTGCCGTAATCGACCACTCTACCACCTCTCCAATATGTAATCCTCCGAAACAGAGCAGTTTTCATAAGAATCATCGCCCCGTTCCCGAAAGGGACTGCAAAGATAGAAAAAAAAATCATCGGAACAAAAAAATGTTCAGGACAGGGTCCCGAACAACTTCTGGATTTTAAATGTTTAATCAAATTTCCCGTAACGATTACAAATTCATAGCATTATTGAAAATGTATGGAAATTTTTTTCGAATTTGCTTGCAATTTCCTTTTGAATTATTACCTTTGCACAAGACATAAGAATTTTTTCGTGTCTATTTGTTAAGTTCGTTTTATATATGGGCAGGTTCCTTGGGGAGGGAACCTGCTTTCTTTTTGCCCGGCCGCAGCCCGACGGGAGGGAGACCCTAAAGTCGTGTTGCGGATAATTAATAATTATTATATCTTTGCTTTATTATGCGAGAGAAAACAGGTGGTGAAATTTAAAACAACGACGATATGATTCATACGTTACCAGAACTGCCATACGCGCCGGAGGCGCTTGCTCCGGCAATAAGTGCGGAAACCGTGGAATTTCATTACGGCAAGCATTTCCAGACCTATATCGACAATCTGAACAAGATGATCGAAGGCTCTCCGTACGAAGATATGGAAATAGAGGAGATCGTGATGAAAGCCGGAGGCGCTATCTTCAACAATGCCGCCCAGGCCTGGAATCATAATTTCTATTTTCAGACCCTGACTCCGGTCAAACAGGAAATGCCGGACTTTCTTCAGGAAAAAATAGCCAGGGCATTCGGATCCGAGGCGGATTTCAAGGCGGAATTCATCAAGGCCGCAGCTACATTGTTCGGCTCCGGCTGGGCATGGCTTTGCGAAGACAAGGACGCGAATCTGTCTATTGTCCAGACGCAGAATGCCGACAATCCGATGACCCAGGGGCTGAAACCGCTGTTGACTGTGGATGTCTGGGAACATGCCTATTATATAGACTACAGAAACAGGAGGGCAGCCTATTTAGAGGCTGTCTGGAACCTGATCGACTGGAAAAAAGTTTCAGAAAGACTGATTTGAATATGAAAAAGTACGTTTGCGTCATCTGCGGATACGAATATGATCCGGCAGTTGGAGATCCTGACAACGGGGTTGCCCCGGGGACAGCATTTGAAGACCTTCCGGCAGACTGGGTTTGCCCTTTGTGTGGGGTCGGAAAAGAAGATTTCAAGGAAGCTGAATAGGCTTCCTTTTTTAACACGTTTACAGACAACATGAAAAAATTTCTTCCGTTTATTTTTGCGACTCTCTTGAGCGGGAGTCTTTTTGCAGCAGAGGAATCGCCGCTGTGGATAAGAAAGAACTGCATTTCTCCGGATGGTAGCAGGATAGCATTTTGTTACAAGGGCGATATTTATACCGTAAATGCGGCCGGCGGTACGGCTGCGCAAATCACCAGCAATCCCGCTTATGATTCCGATCCGATATGGACGCCTGACGGCAAAAGCATAGTATTCAGTTCATACCGGGATGCGGACAAGGATATTTATATGACTTCCGCAGAAGGAGGCGCACCTGTGAGGGTGACGGATTATCCCGGAAGCGAGACGCCTGTGGCCGTACTTCCGAACGGAGACATAATCTTTACGGCTTCTCTGCAGCAGGATGCGGACTATGGCGGATTTCCGGGAAATACGCCTCAGCTGTACAAAGTGAAGCAAAGCGGAGGAAGACCTGAATATGTCACTTCACTTCCTGTTTCCAATCTGAGCATCGGCAAAGACGGTGCTGTCCTGTATGAAGACTGGAAAGGTTACGAGGATAATTTCAGAAAACATCACACTTCTTCAGTGACACGCGATATCTGGCTTTACAGACCGGCGGAAAGCCAGTCCGGTTTCGGAATAAACAGCGAGGGGACTTTCGAGAAGCTGTCTGCATTCGAGGGCGAGGACAGGAATCCCGTATTTGCTGCAGACGGGGATACCTTTTATTACCTCAGCGAGCAAAGCGGAAGTTTCAATATTTTCAAAAGTTCCGTTTCCGACCCGTCCGAACAGGTCCAGATAACGCATTGCACCGTGCACCCTGTAAGATACATTTCCATTGCCGGGAACGGCACCCTGTCCTTTTCCTACAATGGCGAACTCTATACGGTGAGGGAGGGCGGCGAACCTGAAAAAGTGAAAATCAGAATAGTGTCTGACAAACTCGAAAAAGACAATATCGTGAGGAATCTGTCGGGCGGAGTGAAGGACTTGGCTGTTTCTCCGAACGGAAAGGAAATCGCGATAATTCTCAGGGGCGATGTGTTCGTGACTTCCGTAGACTACAATACGACCAAAAGAATCACGGATACACCCGAGCAGGAGCGCGACCTGTGTTTCTCGAAAGATGGCAGGACCCTTTATTATTCGTCCGAGAGAAACGGTCACTGGGGCATATATTCTACTTCGTTGACGGAGAAAGACGACAAGTATTTCACCTATTCCGTGAAAATGGAGGAAAAGCCGGTGACGGATCCGGGGCAGACATGTTTTCAGCCTGTCGTATCGCCTGACGGGAAATGGATAGCTTTTCTGCGGGACAGGACGGAATTGGTCATCAAGAATATAAAGTCGGGAAAGGAAAAATCGCTTCATAAGAATGTGAATTATTCTTACTCCGACGGGGACCAGAGTTTTGCATGGAGCCCGGACAGCAAGTATCTCCTGTGCAACTGGCAGGCAGACGGCGGATGGAACAACGAGGATGTGGCTCTTGTCGATATCGAAAACGGCAAAATCACGAATCTGACGGAAAGCGGATATACCGACGGCAATTTCAGGTGGGCGTTGGGCGGCAAGGCCATGACGTGGATGTCGGACAGGGCTGGATACCGCAGTCATGGAAGCTGGGGCTCTGAAGATGATGTCTACATAATGTTCTTCGACGGTGAAGAATACTACAAGTTCACGCGCGATGAAGAAAGCGAAGAGATGGAGAGTCTTCTGGCTGATGAAAAAAAGGAGAAGAAGGAAAGCAAGGATTCGGCCAAGGTAGAGAAAAAACCGGAAAAGCTCGTCATGGATTTGGAGAACAGGGCAGACCGCATCATACGTCTTACCAGATTTTCCGGCAGGCTCGGGGATCATTTCCTGACATCCGACGGCAGCAAGCTGTATTATATGATCCGTCTTGAGAAAAGCTACGACCTCTGTGTCCTGGATACCAAGAAAGGGAATATCCAGGTGTTGGCGAAGAATGTATCCGGCACCATTTATCCTTCCGGAGATGACGGTTATTTCTATATACTCGGCGGCAGCGGTGTCTCGAAACTGAATACGGCATCCGGCACTCGGGAGAGCATAGCTTTTTCAGGAGAATTCAATTACAGGCCGGCGGAAGAACGGGAATACATTTTCGACCATGTCTGGAAGCAGGTGGCCGACAAGTTCTACGATAAGGATATCCACGGGATCGACTGGACGATGTACGGGGATGCATACCGCCGTTTTTTGCCGCATATCGACAACAATTTCGATTTTCAGGAAATGCTTTCCGAACTGCTCGGAGAGCTTAACGGCTCGCATACCGGAGCAAGATATTTCGGCGCTTCATCAGTGGATATGGGCCGGCTCGGGTTCATACCTGACTATTCTTATGATGGCGACGGCCTGAAAATCGCCGAAGTCTTGAAAGGGGGGCCACTGAATGTCACCGATCCTGAGATCGGGGCGGGCGACATCATCGAGGCTGTCGACGGTAGGAAAATCCGTGTCGGAGAAAACTGGTTTCCTCTGCTTGAAAGGAAAGCCGGGGACAAGGTGCTCGTCACTGTCCGAAAAGGAGGCAAGAGAGAGGATATTTATGTCGAGGCCGGCAGGAGCGATGCGTGGCTTCTCTATAAAAGATGGGTAAGGCAGCGTGAGGAAATGGTCGAGAAGCTCTCAGGCGGACGTGTGGGTTATGTCCACGTGGCCGGAATGGATTCGGACAGTTTCCGGGAGGTTTATTCGAAGCTGCTCGGAAAATACAGGACGGCAGATGCGGTCATAGTAGACACCAGGAACAACGGCGGTGGCTGGCTGCACGATGATTTGGCCACGCTTTTGGCAGGGAAGGCATATATCAGGTTCGAGCCGAGAGGACAGTATATCGGAACAGAGCCGTACAGCAAATGGACCAAGCCGTCCTGCGTGCTTATCGGGGAAAACAATTATTCCGACGCCTGCGGTTTCCCGTATGTCTACAAGACGCTCGGTATCGGCAAACTTATCGGTGCTCCGGTGCCTGGAACGATGACGGCCGTGTGGTGGGAACAGCAGATAGACCCGAGCATCGTGTTCGGCATTCCTCAGGTCGGAGCTGTGGGCCTGAAAGAGGGACGCTATCTGGAAAACATGCAGATAGAGCCGGATATCCTGGTTTACAACGACCCGGCGTCACTTCTGAACGGCGAAGACAAGCAGCTTGAAGCCGCAGTCGAGGAGATGTTGAAGGAAATCGAGTCCATTACTGCGCACAGTGACATCCGCCAGAAAAAACAATAGCGAAAGAAAAAATCAAGGAGTCTGCCGAGCGGAGCATTCCCGGCAGATTCCTTTTATGATATAATTTATGGAATGAGCCGAGAATCCTTCCGGCAGATCGACCTGAGGAATGGATATTTCTTTAAGACAGAATGTCTTGTGGCATTTTTCGCAATAAAAGTGCGTATGCATGTCCGATATGGAGCATTCGTCTTCGCTCTCGCAAAGTTCATATTTGACCGACCCTGACCCGTCGTCGATGGAGTGTACTACATGATGTTCTTCGAACAATTCCAATGTCCTGAAAATACTGGACTTGTCGACCGTCTCAAGTTCCGTCTCTATATCTGCAAGCGACATCGTACGGGAAGCCCTCATCAGCGCCTCCATCACGAGAATCCTGATTGATGTCACCCTGATGCCTTTTCTTTCAAGTTTTTCTATGCACTTCCTGCTTTCCATACCAATAATTTTAGGCCAAATATCGTAAATTTTTCGATTCCTATTGTTATTTAAAGGCTTCTAAATAGCCTGTTCACACAATAGTCGCGGCACTGGGAGAAAATATCCGATTTGCAGCGGTTATCTAATCTTTGAGACAGCCGATTGGGACCACAAGCACGCTATCCTCCCTTCGATAGGCGAATTCTCCTCCGGTCAAGATCATAAGGAATGATGGTGCAGGAAATTTGTCTGTATCGATCTTTTCGGCAAGTTTCTTTAAATGTTCTGCTCCCTCTTCTATCTCCTTCGATCCTAATTTCACTTCCACAGCAGCCCAACGGCCATCTTGAAGACTGATGATTAAATCGGCCTCAAGGTCATTGTTATCATGATAATGCCTTATTGTGCCACGCAATGCTTCGGAATATACCCTTAAGTCGCGCGTGCATAAGGATTCAAAAAGGAATCCGAAATAATTGAAATCCTCAATGATTGCTTCAGGACCAATGCCAAGGGCTGCGACTGCAATAGACGGATCAACAAACTGACGCTTGTCTGAAGTACGAATACCTGTCTTGGATCGCAGCGACGGTTGCCATGCCTTGATGTCTTCTACTATGAACAGTTTTCTCAATGCTCTTAAATAAACCTCAAGGGTCTTATCTGTCATGGAGATGTCATTTGCCTTGACATCTCCGATGATTGTCTTGTCTGTCGTCATTGTAGATATGTTCCTCGCCAATGATCTCATGATACTACGGACTCTGTCAGGATCCTTCTGTGACTTGTCAACATTCGACGCATCTTTCTCCGCAACAGAATCGTAGTAGTTATATGCGACTTCCAAAGCATCTTCTCTATCCATATCTATTGCCGCAGGCCAGCCACCTCTGCAGATCGCGTATGCGATATCCTCAATGGTCATGTCGCTCACGGCCCCGATTTCCATATTGCCTTCAAAAAGGCTTTTCAATGAAACTGTTCCATTTGATTCCCCGCTTTCAAACAGGCTCATTGTCCGCATTCTCATGTTGGATATTCTGCCTGTTCCGGTATGTTCCATACGATCCGCAGAATCGGACATCCCATCTTTATCGTCGTCAACAATCACGCTGCCGGTAAGAATATATTGTCCCTTTGCCGGTTCCTTATCTACTGCAAATCTTACGGCATCCCACAGAACGACAGCCGTTTGCCACTCATCAATCAAACGAGGTTTTTCCCCTCGCAAAAGTAAGGACGGGGTGGTTTGTGCCAGTTTCAGATATGATGCCCTTTTGTCTGTATCCTGCATATAGATTACGCTATTGGCAGCATTCAGTGCCGTCCATGTCTTTCCGCACCATTTGGGCCCGGTAATCAATATTGCTCCGCTTGTTTTCAATTTTCTTTGCAAAATGGCGTCGCATACTCGTGGCTTGTAATACTTATTCTTCATCCTTTTCAGTATTGTCTGACGCTGCAAAAATAACGTATTCCGAACTTTTCGGCAACTTTATTCCGAACTTTTCGGCAGATTTATTCCGAACTTTTCAGTCTGTCGGGAACGAGAATGAATGCTGCAGGGCGTTTGAGCGGTCGTAGATGCGGACTTCGATGGCGGAAGCGGTGGCAGAAAAGTCGAGGCGGGCCTCGTCATCGTTGGCGATGACAGGGAAATCATTGCCGCACTCGCCGGCATCCACGAAAATATGCTCGTGATGGTGGCCGCTCAGCATCAGGTCCACTCCGGCATCATTCAGTATCGGATTGAAATTCTTGTTCGCCCATACCTGCGAATACCAGCTGTCTGCCAATGCAAACGACGGGATGTGGCATATTGCGACCTTTACGGGAGCATCCGCAAAAAGAGGGTCTTTCACCGCTTCCTTCATCCATTCGAGCTCGGCGGCACGGTATGAATCATAGTCGGCTAATCCGGAATACTCTACAACGCTGTCGGGTTTGTCCTCACCTGCATCGAGAACGATGAAGCCTACAGGACCCTGGCGGAAAATATAGTAGAATTCGCCTGTCGGCGTGCTGAACAGATTCGATACGAGGTATGAGTCCGAGCCCCGGCCCTCGTGATTGCCTCTGGCAAAGAATACCGGGACATCTTTCGTCATGTCCGCTATGTACCCGAAAGTATGTGCGGCCACGGTATCGATATCGGCTGCAGAATTGACGATGTCGCCGTTAAGAAGCAGAAAATCCAGTCCGGAATCTCTGGCAGGGTCCGTAAGTGCGCGATAGAGGACGGGATTGTCATGAATGTCGTTCACCATCGAAAATCTGCATGACTCCGCTCCGTAATCGAGAGTCCTGACAGTGCCGGAAGCGGTCGTGGTCAGCTCTTTCCCGTAGATGTAGCAGTAGAAACAGCTGTCGTCCAATAGTTCTTTCGCCAAAATCCTGTAGCGGTATGAAGTCCCCGGGTCGAGTCCGTCGACACGTACGGAATGCAAGGTGCCTATGTACCGTTTCCCGGCAATGGTTTGATATGTCCTCGGTCTGCTCTCGACTTCGAAAGCCGTACCGTCGTCAGGGGCGGTCTCAACCCAGGACAGGCATTTGCCTTCGGTGATCCACATTACGGTAAAACCGTCGTCGGTGACGTTCTGCAGCCATGGACCGCAGACGACGTCCGTGCCTTCGGCTGATACATGGTTGGCTGACGCCAATGCCGCTGCGGCTGAGAATAGGATGGTAATGAATTTTTTCATTTTATAAATAGGTTTTAATATAAATA
>CALUSD010000082.1 GCA_944323295.1 uncultured Bacteroidales bacterium
TTTGTATTTATCCTGTTGCCGATTTTGATTTTTACGGGATGTTCAAAAAAGCATTTGAACGGCTCGCAGCCCGCCTATCAGGCTGTGTTGTCCGAGCAGACAATCAATATGGACGAGGAACTGGTAACTCATATTTCCGATTATGACGCGGAAAATAAAGTTCTCTATTTCGATTCCTCACTGTCGGCCGGCATGATTCCCGAGCTTGGAGAAATTCTTTATTCCGGTCAGATTTCATCGCAGCTTCCCTCCGGTTTCGCAGGAAAAGTTATAGATGTGATACAGGATTCCGGCCAGTACCGGGTGCAATGTGAAACAGTACCTTTGGATGAAGTTTTCGACAGGTTGTATATAAATCAGTATGTCGACCTGCAATTAGTGGATACTGACGGGAATGCATCCGATACCAAGGCATATCCGCCGTTGCCGAGCAGGGTTCCGGTGATAACCCCGTATAAGGACAATGAAGGTTTTATGGGCTATAATTATGGGATGAATATGGATTATTCCATGATAAGCTATGGCGGTGCGTCATCGGCGCTCAAGTTGAGTAACACCGTAGCAGCCAGAATGCTGTGTATGATAGATATTCAGAAGGGGAGAGATCCGTTTATTTCATTTACCCTTACGGTAAAGAATATTAATGAATTCTATTGGAAATTCGAGACGGCGCGGAAGGAGCCCGTAAAGATGGTGGATTGGGAATTGGGAAGTTGGGGTCTTTCTCCTGTGGCTTTGCCGTACGGGGCTTTGATAAAGGTGGTTTTGGATCCTAAAATAGTTTTGAGTTTGGCGGTAGAGGCTAATGCCAAGATGTCGGTGGAGCAGGAGGTAAAGATCGAGGACGGATTTGTTTTAGGTATAGAATATAAAAACGGTGAATTGAACGGAAACGTTCGCGAACTGCCGACTAATGGATTTTGGTCCAATTCGACTCTGACGGTCAACGGTACCCTTTTTGCCGGATTCAAACTTGCTTATCAGGTTTCCCTGTTGGATGAGAAAACTTTTAATTGCGAAGCAGCGATATCGATAGGTCCTGAAATCAGTGCTGAACTCTCTGTAGATGATGCTGAGATTACATACGAGAATATCAAGAATTCAAAAGTGGAAATATCTGATTTTACCTTGGGAGCAGATATTTCAGGCAGGTATGCCAAGAGCGATTTGATAGGCATAAGTTTGCCTAAAATCAAGGCAGGAACGTCCGAGTATTACTGTTTTCCTGTTTTTTCCGCGCCGACAGTGACTGTAAACAGGAATACTGCTTCTGCTGAAATATCGTCTGTGGCGTCGAGAGAACTTGTTTCGGATTCCAATGTAGGCATAGCCGTTTACAGCGGCGATGAACTTGTATATCAGAGTGATTCATATTTGCTTGCAAAGGATGCCGGTCAGTGTTACATGCATGAAGTATTTTCAGGACTGATGGAAGGAATCAGTTATACTGCATGCCCGTATGTTTTGTACGATGGCAGGATGGTACGTGCTTATCCTGAGGTCAATTTTACTTTGGAATCAGGCCCGGATGAGCCTTATGATCCTACTGTCGATCCGGACGAGCCTGTATATGGCGGAGATCCTATTCCTTTTACTGGAAGGTGGAAAGTATCGAAAAGGTATGCTGACGGAAAGGATTTCGACTGGCCTTATGATGAAGTTTATGAATTTTATTCCGACGGTCTTTTCAGGTGGATTTATTATGGTCCCAACAGTACGGACGTATATGAGTATTATCTTGTATATGACAGTAAAACAGGTACTCTGACTCATGCTGACGATCCGGAATATTCTGCTCATGTAGATTATTTCAGCTGCTCGGAGTTGAGGCTGTCATACACTAATTTCAAAATATCTTCTTTCGATGGAGCTTTGGTAAATACAGTTGTTTTGAGGTAGCTTTACCACAGGAAATTATCGAACGGGTAGCGTCCTGCATGGATTTCGGCTACCATTTTATAAAGGTCGGCACGGAGCTTGTCTATGCCGATCTTGTTTTTTGCCGATATGAATATGCAGGGTGTGTTTTCTTTGGCAATCCAGCTGTTCTTGAATTCCTCCAAAGTGTAATTGATGCTTTTTTTAGGCTCTAAGGAGAACTCATCGTATTCTTCGTAACGGTAAGCATCGATTTTGTTGAAAACGACGAAAATAGGCTTGTTTATGGCCTTTATATCCCTCAAAGTTTCCTCGACTACCCTGATATGGTCTTCGAAGTTAGGATGTGAAATATCCACTACGTGCATGAGGATATCTGCTTCCCGGACTTCGTCCAATGTACTTTTGAATGCTTCCACGAGCTGGGTAGGGAGTTTTCTGATAAATCCGACGGTATCGCTGAGCAAAAATGGAACGTTTTCTATGACGACTTTTCTGACTGTCGTGTCAAGAGTTGCGAACAGTTTGTTCTCGGCGAATACATCGCTTTTGGCGAGCAGATTCATCAGCGTGCTTTTTCCTACGTTCGTATATCCGACGAGGGAAATCCTGACCAATGAGCCTCTGTTTCCTCTTTGAGAGGCCATCTGTTTGTCTATCTTTTTCAGCTGCTCTTTAAGTTTGGCGATTTTGTCCTGAATGATTCGACGGTCGGTTTCGATCTGAGTTTCGCCAGGACCTCTCATACCGATACCTCCTTTCTGTCTTTCGAGATGCGTCCACATTCTGGTAAGTCTCGGAAGCAGATATTGATATTGTGCAAGTTCGACCTGGGTTTTTGCATAGGCTGTTTTGGCCCGTTGCGCGAAAATATCGAGAATGAGATTCGTTCTGTCGAGAATTCTGATTTCGAGTTCTCTCTCGATGTTTCTCAGCTGGGTAGGGGAGAGTTCGTCGTCGAAAATGACGAGGTCGATTTCGTTTTCTACTATATATTTCTTGATTTCCTCTAATTTTCCGCTTCTTATATAGGTGCGGGTATCAGGCTTGTCCACTTTCTGGATAAACTTTTTTACACCTTCTGCGCCTGCTGTTTCAGCGAGAAATTCGAGTTCATCCAGATATTCCATGATCTGTCTTTCGTCGTCTCCCTGTTTGATGACGCCTACGAAAATAGCCTTTTCTTTCCTTTCGTCCATTTTTCCTTCCTTGACAAATTTTCCGCAAATTTCGTAAAAATTTTAGAAGCTCTTTAATTTTTTTCCATTATCGGGGTGCTCACAAACACTTTCCGGTTGAGTAAAAAAAAAGAGTGCGGCTATGTCAGTCGCACTCAAGTATTATTTTCATTATTGATTATCGGAGCTGGAAAATAACAGGGAATGTGTATGTAACCCTTACCGCACGGTCTCTCTGCTTTCCAGGTGTCCATCTCGGTGAGCTCGAAACTACCCTTACGGCTTCCTGGTCGAGCGATGAGTCGACTCCACGCAAAACCTTTACGTTGGTCACCCTTCCGTCTGACTCGACAGTGAACTGCAGCGTCACACGTCCCTGTACTCCGTTTTCCTTTGCAATTTCCGGATATACCAGCCTTTGGTTCACCCATTTGGAGAATTCATTGGCATCGCCACCCATGAATGACGGCTTTTCCTCCACAAGCTGGAACGGAATGGCTTCCTCCTCGATAACTTCTTCTTCTACGCTCTCGACATAGTCCATGATTTCCACACCCATGTTTACATCGTCTTCCAGATTCAGGAACATGTTGTCATCGACAACGATTTCATCATCGACGATATCGATCTGGTCTGAAAGGACAGGCATTTTAGGTGCTGATGGCGGAGGTGGAGGCGTGTCCTGCTGTGTGGCTATAACCTCTTCCACTTCAATGATTTGGGTAGTGTCTTCGAGTTCGATGATCTGCTGCTCTTCGGTCTGCCATTCGAATGCGATGTAGACTGCGGCCAAAGCGACAATCATTCCAATCTCAATGAATAGAAGTTTCTTGTTTTCAAGATTGGCCTTCTCTGTCTTTTTTATTTCCATTTATTGCTGTTTTTAGATAATCGGTTTTAGTCCCGCTAAGTTATGAAGAATAATTTTTATTT
>CALUSD010000083.1 GCA_944323295.1 uncultured Bacteroidales bacterium
TTTCAGGGGCCGTTTCAAAAGCGTCCGTCTGATCGCAAATTATGAAATATCCGGGTTGGATCCTGTAGAAACACCCGTACTTATACCCGGGAAGAATGTGCCGCTTTCCGATGTAGCCCAGTATCTCAAGAAAGGAGGGACAGTGATTTTGGAGGACCCGCTTTGGCCGTCAGTCACGCATGTGGGAGTCCTGAACGGACTGTCTGCAGAAGCAAAGTCTCTCGGCGCTCCGGCAATGCCTGACTGGTTGAAAGCGGCAAAAGGTTATGATTTCAGCTATTCGTGGAAGTTCTCCAAGTCCCGGGCTGCGATGTATCTGACCGATGACAACCTGCAGGACGGGGATGAGATGATACCTCTGATGGTGGCCGGAGACAATGAGTTTGAAGCGCCTGTCATAGCGATATATAAGTTGGCAAAAGGCGGCACTGTCATAGTGCAGTCCCGAAAGGGTACATCTCCGTTTGTAGACAGGGAGGAGGAACAGGCTAAAAGAATCGCCAGGGTACATCTTATATCACTCGCCTGCGGCATTGACAAGGTTTTCTGGAACGGACTGCGTTCACAGGAAGCGGATGTTACCCGGCAAAGTCAGTACGGCGGACTGTATCATGCCGACATGACCCCCAAACCGGCTGCTACGGCATATTCCGTATTGACATCCATGCTTCCTTCGGGCAGTTCACGACCGGTGATCGATGTCAAGAACGAGCTTTATCTTGCCGGGTGGGTGGCACCGGATGGTCGGAAACGCTGGGCGGTGTGGAGTACGGATGACAAGGATGCCTCGGCAATAGAAATCACGGGCAAGGCGCAGTTTGTCGGTTATCTCGGCAAGAAATTGAAAGACATGCCTGAAATCAGCGACAAGGTTGTCTTTATTACAGGTGCAGAGGAAGTGAAAATCAGAAAATAAGTAACGATATGAGATTGTTGTTCGCGGTGCTGTTATCCCTTTGGGCTTCGCTGTCATCATCGGCGCAAGGCGCCACATTCATGACTAATGTTTACGGCAGGTCATTCGAAAGCCTTAATGGCAAGTGGAATGTCCTTGTCGACTGGTATGATATAGGAGAAAAGAGGCATTTTGAGAAAAATGCCAAAGCTGTCGGAGACGATGATTTCGTGGAATACTCCTTTGACGGGGCAATGCGGCTGAATGTCCCCGGTGACTGGAACTCGCAGAATCCAGAACTCAAATATTATGAAGGTGTAGTGTGGTATGGCAGGAACTTCGATGTCCGGAAGTCAGAAGGGCAGAGGAAATTCCTGTATTTTTGCGGGGTAAGCTACCGCTGCAAAGTGTATCTGAACGAAGAATTCGTAGGGGAGCACGAGGGATCGTTCACTCCATTCCAGTTCGAGATTACTGACATGCTTCGGGATGGAGAAAACTTTCTGTGTCTGAAAGTCAGTAATGTTCGTACAAAGGATGCAATACCGGCTATGAATTTTGACTGGTGGAACTATGGCGGCATCACCAGGGATGTGCTCCTGATAACTACTCCGGAGACATACGTAAATGAATATTTTGTGCGATTGGATGATAATAATCCTAATAAAATCAGGGTGACACTCGGATTGTCCGGAAAAACCGAAAGGAGTGTGAAGGTAGAAATTCCGGAATTGAAACTGTCCGAGGAGGTTATAACAGATATTAATGGCCGTGCAGAATTTGTGATGACTTCCGACGAGATAGAACTGTGGTCTCCCGGGAATCCGAAACTTTACAAGACGGTAATTTCTGCCGGCGATGATACTGTCTCGGATGAAATAGGTTTCAGAACACTTTCGGTCGACGGGACCAAGATATTATTGAATGGGAAACCTTGCTTTATGAAGAGTATCTCGTTTCATGAGGAGATCCCGCAAAGAATGGGCAGGGCGTTCAGCGAAAGCGATGCCGGGGTGTTGCTTGGTGAGGCGGCTGCACTGGGGGTCAATATGGTGAGGTTGGCACATTATCCCCAAAACGAGTATATAGTCAGATTAGCCGAGAGGATGGGTATTATTTTATGGGAAGAAATACCGTTATGGCAGGGGATAGATTTCGGCAATGAAAATACTCAAGGGAAAGCCATTGCAATGTATCGTGAAATGTTGTTCCGGGACAGGAACAGATGTGCCGTATGTTTTTGGGGGTTGGCCAATGAAACCCGTCCGTCGGCGGTGCGGAATGTTTTCCTTGAAAATGTACTGCAGATGGCTAAGAGCATAGACGATACCAGGCTCTATGTCATCGCCGATGATGTGGCGGAGTGGAATGATGAAAAAGAGGTGTTCGAGATGAATGACCCGCTGATAGACAGGGTCGATGTGGTCGCGGTAAACAGATATATGGGCTGGTATGCCCCGTGGCCGAAAGCTCCCTCCGAGTGCAGATGGAATGTCGCTGCAGGAAAACCTCTCATCATATCGGAGTTCGGGGGTGAGGCTCTTTATGGCGTCCATGGCGAAGAGCGCAGGGTTTCCTCATGGAGTGAGGATTATCAGGCGAATCTGATGCGGGATAATATAGAGATGTTCAGGCATATAGATAATTTGGCTGGAATCTCGCCCTGGGTTCTTTTCGACTTCAGATCACCGACTCGCCTGTCTCCCGGGAATCAGGACGGTTGGAATAGAAAAGGCCTTCTGTCGGATCAGGGTCTGCGTAAAAAGGCCTGGTATGTAATTCGTGATTTTTATGACGAATGCAGCCATGATCCTGCCTTGACGGATGGCAATTAGCGGTAGTCTTTATCCGCATTGTCCAGCGGATATTTTCTGATGATATGTCTTGCCCGAAATATAATTTTGCTATTTTTGTTAAACCTTTGGTTGAAACGGACAAGTAAAATTGTTTAATCATGGAATTTTGTTCGATTATGGATGGCGTGAACACAGGACTTACGGCAGGCGTGTTTCTGATAGTGGCAGGTATAGTGCTGATTATTGCTACATCGTTGCGGCCGAACGGAATCGAGGTGGTGCAGGACAGTCTCGTTATTACGGGAAATTATCATTATTCGGTGAAACTCAGAGATATCCGGTCGGTTGAAAAATGGGATAGTCTGCCAAAAATAAAATTAAGGACCAACGGTATCGGGTGGCCGAATATCAACGTCGGTCATTTCATCCTGAAAGACATAGGAAAGTGCCGCCTTTATGTCAATAAAAAATATCCGCCGTATGTACATATTGTCACCAACGGCGGAGAACACATTGTTTTCAATACAAA
>CALUSD010000084.1 GCA_944323295.1 uncultured Bacteroidales bacterium
ATGACAGTTTCTACAGACATACCCATCTGCAGCATGCCTTTGGCAGCCTTCGCTAAACCTGTCGCTGTTCCTTTCTCAACCCCTTTCTCGAAACCTTCCTTGACACCTTCCTCTTTTCCTTTGGCTATACCCTCCTGAATACCCTCGTCCCGATAAGTATTGAGAATACTATAGTAGTCTTTTTCGGTCATCATATCGTGTTCATATTTGAGTTTCGTATCCGGATCGGTCATCCCGAGCGCAGCCGAGGAATCTGTCAATATTACAGTCTCGTATGATGAGCAGATCTCTCGACTGCGCTCGGGATGACAGTGTGGGCTCTATACAGAGACGATTACGGCAGGTCTGCTGCCCCTAAAGGGTTGTACTCCAGTGCCTGCCGCCATCGCCTCGGAATATCCTACCTGTGCCTCCGAACGAGTTCCTTCTCAAGATCGGAGATCGAAAGACCCTTGTGTACGAGAAGGACGAGCAGATGGTAAACAAGGTCCGAGGCCTCGTATATCATGGCTGAATCGTTGTTGTCGACTGCTTCGATGACAGTTTCCACAGCTTCTTCGCCGACTTTCTGGGCAATTTTATTAGTGCCCTTGTCGAATAACCTTACAGTATACGACCCCTCCGGACGCTCATCTTTCCTGCGGCGGATTACCTCCTGGAGTTCCCGTATAAAACCCTGGTCATCATCGGTATTGAAACAGCTTTTCGTTCCACGATGACAGGCCGGGCCTGCGGGCTCCGCCATTACCAATACGGTATCGCTGTCGCAGTCGGCATACATTTCCTTGACAGTCAGAAAATTCCCGCTCGTCTCACCTTTGGTCCAAAGGCATTTCCGGGAACGGCTGTAAAAAGTCATTTTCCCCGACAAAAGCGTCTGTTCCATTGCCTCCCTGTTCACATAGCCCAACATCAGCACTTTCAGTGTGGCATAATCCTGCACGATGACAGGGAGAAGACCGTCCGGATTCTTGGAAAAATCCAGATCCGAAATTTCAAAATCTTTCTTTATCATAATTTTAATTTTGGTGCATCTTCCGATGCAATAAAACAACTACTTTCAAATACTTCTTAACAGACCTCTCGACTTACAACAGAGCGCTGCGGAGGGTCGATGACGACGAGCACTGTTGACCCCGGCAGGGGTTGTATCCCTGTGCGAGCTGCATCGACCCTGAACATTCCGAGATGACAATCAAACACGCCTCACCGGTATGCCGGCATCAGCCAGCATCGACTTCAACTCCGGAATCTTCACCTCACCGTAATGGAAAATCGATGCCGCCAAAGCTGCATCCGCACGGCCGCCTTCCGGGGAAAGCACCTCCACGATATGCTCTGCATTCCCGGCTCCACCTGACGCTATGACAGGAATATCCAAAATTTCCGAGAGTTTTCTGTATTCGGCACAGGCATATCCGGCACAGGTACCGTCATGGTCCATCGACGTAAACAGAATTTCTCCAGCTCCGAGCCGCTGAGCCTGAAGCGCCCAGGAAAAAAGTTCCTTGTCGGAAAACCGGCTGCCGCCATGGGTAGTAACCCGCCATGCTCCGTCCACTTTTTTTGCATCGATGGCCACCACGACACACTGCGACCCGAAACGTGATGCGATATCCGAAACAAGCGACGGATTCCGCACGGCAGAGCTGTTGACGGACACCTTATCTGCACCTGCCCGCAAAAGGACAGCGGCATCCTCTACAGATGAAATTCCGCCTCCGACAGTAAAAGGGATGTTGATATTCAGCGCTATGCGCTCCACAAGCGAAGAAAAGGTCTTTCTGCTTTCAAGCGTGGCGCTGATATCCAAGAACACGAGTTCGTCTGCCCCCTGTTCAGAATATGCCTTTCCTAATTCCACCGGATCTCCGACGGATTTAAGCGACAGGAAGTTCACCCCTTTGACTGTCTGTCCGTCCTTTATGTCGAGACATGGTATGATTCGTTTTGTAAGCATTTTTATTTGTATATTCTAATTAACAGATCTCTCGACTTCGCTCGAGATGACAAAAGAGCGCCGCATCGGCCCGGAACATTCCGTGATGACATCATAGCACAGCAGCCCGGAGATCGATTTTTCCTTCGTAAATCGCTTTCCCGACCACGACAGCCGGAACACCAGCCGCATCAAGAGCCTCGATATCGGACATGGAGCCCACTCCCCCGCTCGCCACTGTCTGCAACTGCGGGAACTCCTCCATAAGCGACCGGTACAGCTCCACGGACGGGCCAGAAAGCATTCCGTCTTTGGCAATGTCAGTGACAATGACCGTAGACAGTCCGGACGGAAGGAACTTTTTCAGAAGGTCCGAAACACCCGTAGACGACTGTTCCATCCATCCGTTGACAGCCACAAGACCATCTCTCACATCGGCCCCGAGGACGATTTTCTCCCCTCCGTACAGTTCGAGCCAGGAAGCTAACAGCTCAGGAGCGCTGCATGCCACACTTCCGCAAATGACTCGGAACGCACCTGCGTCGAAGGCAGACGAGACCGCACCCGAATTCTTTATTCCGCCGCCGAACTCCACTTTCAGCGACGTCCCGGACGCTATCTTTTCCAAGACATCCAAATTGGCCGGACAGGCCACCTTAGCCCCGTCCAAATCCACCAAATGCATCAGTTCCACTCCGCAATCCTCGAAAAATTTCGCCACGTCCAAAGGATTTTCACTGTACACCTTGCTTCGGCCGTAATCCCCCTGGGTCAGGCGGACGCACTTGCCGCCGATGACATCTATTGCCGGTATTATCTTTATCATAGTTTCAGAAAATTAGCTATTATCTTCTCACCCTCATCCCCGCTTTTTTCAGGATGGAACTGACAGCCGAAGAAATTTCCGTTTCCAAGAGCCGCGCTGAACGGTATTCCATACTCCGAAACGGCTATGGTATTTTCATCGATGTCCGCAAAATAAGAGTGTACGAAATACATGTACGCTCCCTCCGTCACACCGGCAAAAAGCTGCGACTTGAGAGAAATGATGTCGTTCCAGCCGATCTGCGGGATTTTCAACCGCAGTCCGGAGGGCAAAAATGAACGGAAATGTCTTACCCTGTTGTCGAAAATGCCGAGACACTCCGTATTTCCTTCCTCAGACCATGAGCACAACAGCTGCATGCCTAAACAAATACCGAGAAGCGGCTTGGAGGTATTCCGGATAAAATCCGCCAGATTCCTTTCCCTGAGTTTCTCCATCGCCCATTTCGCCTCGCCGACTCCGGGAAGGAGAAGTCTGTCGCACGCAGAAAGCGTCCCTACATCCGACGTCAGGACATATTCGGCGCCGAGCCGCTTCAACGCATTTTCAACAGACCGGATATTTCCGGCTTCATAATCGATGATTCCTACCATAAGATCAAATTAATTGCCAGAATTACAGTATCTTTTCATTCCATGACGCCCTTGCTGCTCGGAACGGAGCCGCTTTTGTCTTCTACACTCACAGCCATCTTCAACGCCCTGGCAAACGCCTTGAAGACGCCCTCGATGACATGATGATCGTTCCTGCCAGTCGCCCTGACATGAAGGTTGCATTTCATGTGCTCTGCCACAGACTTGAAGAAATGTTCGAACATCTGTGCCGAAACATCCCCTATCCTGTCGCATCTGAAAGACACGTCCCAATCGAAATCGATACGTCCGCCAAGGTCCATAAGCACTGTTGCCTCCGCCTCGTCCATAGGCAAAGAAAAGCCATACCGTCCGATACCGGCCTTGCTGCCGAGCGCCGAATTCAGACAATCTCCCAGCGCGATAGCGACATCTTCCACAGAATGATGGTCATCGGTTTCGATATCCCCGAAACAAATGACATCGAGAGAGATACCGGAATGATAGCCGATCTGCTCGAGCATGTGATTGAAAAAATTCAGTCCCGTAGCCACCCTCGGAGGACGGAATTCATCGAGACCGACCCGGACGCAGATGGTAGTTTCACGGGTTTTCCGGAAACAGGAAGCCGAGCGCGAGGATGCTGATGACTGACCGTCAATGTTTTCACTGTCAGAAGAAATTTCCTGAGATGCCGTCCCGGCAATAGAGGATTCGCCTCCCTGCAATATCGCCAATACACGGGCATTTTCCTCCGGAGTCCCTACGGAAATCCTCAGACAGCCGTGGCATCCGTATGCCGAAGACCTGTCCCGGACAATAACCCCGCCCCGGATCAAATCCCCGAAAGCCCTGTCCTTGTCATCGAATTCGACCAAAAGGAAATTGGCATCCGACGGCCAGACTTTCTTCACCTGCGGAAGTCCGGAAATCTTCTCGGCCAGCCACTGCCGTCCGCCTATGATTTCAGTCACCCTGTCCAAGGCCTCCAACGGTTTTTCAAGCAGTTCCGCCGCCTTTTTCTGATTCAGTATGCTTATGTTGTAAGGATATTTCACACGCGACATCACGTCCGTTATGTACTCGTCAGCCATGGCAAGTCCGATTCGCAAGCCTGCCATACCCCATGCCTTGGAAAGGGTCTGGAGCACTATCAGACGCGGATATTCATTTAGAATTTCCGTAAAGCTCTCCGTTTCCGCAAAATCGATGTACGCCTCGTCCACGACAGTGATTCCGCTGAACGAATCCAAAATCTTCCTGACCTCCCCGCGGTCGAGCAGATTTCCGGTAGGATTGTTCGGAGAACAGAGGAAAATGACGCGTGTATCAGGCTCCACCCTGTCCAACAGAGCCCCGGCATCGAGACGGAATCCATCCTCCAACGGAGAATTTATGACACGTACATCGTTTATGGCCGCCGCCACGGAATACATCCCGTACGTCGGGACTATCTGGACCATGCTGCTCTCCCCCGGCGGACAGAAAAGCCTGAAGACCAAATCTATGGGCTCATCGCTTCCATTACCGAGGAAAATATTCCGCACCGGGACCTTTTTCAGAACTGAAAGCATCTGCTTCAACTCGTTCTGATGCGGAGAAGGGTAGCGGTTTACACCGGACTCGAACGGATTCTCGTTCGCATCGAGGTAAACATCCATTTTTACCTTGCAGTCATCGCGTGCCGTGGAATACGGAACGATATTTCTAATGTTCTCCCTCAACAGGGCTCTGATTTCGGCCTCTGCGCCGGGATTTCCTTTTGTCATGTCCATAATCAGCGTTTCATTCTTATTCTTACCGCATTTGCGTGAGCATCAAGACCTTCCGCCAATGCCATTTTCTCGATGACCGGTCCGATGTTCTCTAATCCCCTTTCCGTTATCTCCTGAATCGTCATCTTTTTCATGAAAGCCGACAGATTCACGCCCGAGCAGGATACGGCCCAGCCGCTCGTCGGAAGCGTGTGGTTGGTCCCGGAAGCATAGTCTCCCGCACTTTCCGTGGAATAATTTCCGAGGAAAACGCTCCCTGCATTACGGATTTTCTCCACGGTCCTGCCATAGTCTTTCGTCGCGATGATGAGATGCTCCGGAGCATAGTAATTCGCAAACTCAGCCATTTCATCCTCTGTCGAAAACAGCACTGCCATGCTTTTCGTCATCGACACGTCCACTATATCCTTGCGGGAAAGCATGGATTGCTGCCGTGGCAGCACTTCGGCCACTTCATTCAACAGTTTTTCCGAAGTCGACAACAGTATAGCCTGGCTGTCCCTGCCATGTTCCAACTGGGAAAGGAAATCAGAGCTGACAAACTCCGGGTCAGCGCTGTCGTCGGCCATGATCATTACCTCGGAAGGGCCGGCAGGCATGTCAATGGCACAATCCTGGGATACCTGCTGTTTGGCCTCCATGACGTAGGCATTGCCCGGTCCGAAAATCTTATCCGTCTTGGGAATGGTTTCCGTCCCGTACGCCATGGCCGCGATTGCCACGGCACCCCCGGCCTTGTAAATTTCAGACACTCCGCACAGCTTCGCGGTGAACAGAATGACAGGAGCGATTTTCCCGTCCTTTCCGGCCGGCGAACAAAGAATTATCCTTCTGCATCCCGCTATCGAAGCCGGTATGGCAAGCATCAGCACCGTCGAAAAAAGAGGAGCAGTCCCGCCGGGGATATACAGTCCGACATTGTCTATCGGCACATTTTTCTGCCTGCATATCACGCCGGGCATCGTCTCCACCACGACATCACCGGTTTTCTGGGCAGAGTGGAACTTCCGGATGTTCTCCGCAGCTGTTTTTATCGCAGACTTCAAGTCATCGGGAATGGCTGCCTCCGACGCATCCATCTCTTCCGCCGTCACGCGCAGCCCATGTGCGTCCGTATCATAGCCGTCCAAGATTTTCGTATATTCCAGTACCTTGGCATCGCCGTCATTCCGGACATCCGCTATGATATCGGAAACGGTTTTCCTTATATGCCCGGGAGCCCCCGTTTTCTGCCGGCCGAGAATCTCCGGCCAGTCCTTTTTCTCAGGATTTACGTATGTTTTCATATTATGAGTTTTTCCATTGACAAAATCAGGATATCTTCCGCGCCGATAGCCTTGAGCCTGTCGGCCTTGTCCCACACTTCGGACTCGTCTATGACGGCATGTATCGCACTCCAGCCCTTGTCCGCGAGAGGCAGCAATGTCGGGCTTTTCATGGACGGGATGATTTTCAAAGCCTCCTCGATCTTGTCGTTCGGGACATTGACCAACATGTATTTCTTCCCACGGCTGCGGAGCACGGAAGTAAAGCGCGACATCAGAACACGCACAGTCTGCCGTTTTTCCTCGTCCATGTCAGGGCAGCCGATCAGTACGGCATCGGATTCGAGGACCTTTTCCACCTCGGCAAGACCGTTCTGCACCAATGTTCCCCCGCTGCTGACTATGTCGAAGATACCGTCCGCTAAACCTATCGACGGAGATATCTCCACGCTTCCCGCTATCTCACGGATTTCACAGTTCACATTTTTTTCCGCAAACCATTTTTTCAGGATGCCTGGGTATGACGTGGCGATTTTCCTGCCTTCGAAAAATTCCGGTCCGGTGTATTCCATGTATTTCGGAATAGCGAGCGACAGACGGCATTTCCCGAATTCCAAATGTTGGAGGACATCCACATCGAAATCCCTTTCCATCACTTCGTTGAGACCTACGATTCCTATATCGGCTATGCCGCAGGAAACGGTCTGGGGAATATCGTCGTCCCGAAGATACAGAATCTCGATCGGAAAATTCGAAGCTCGCGACAGAAGTTTCCTCCCGGTATCGTCAATGCCTATTCCGGCTTCGCACAATAATTCGAGGCTTTTTTCATTCAGTCTGCCTTTCGACTGCAGGGCAATTCGTAACGTGTCTTTCTTTTTATGGAGGTAATTAAAAAAGTTTTTGTGCCTGTGGCAATGTCTACAAAAAAAGCTCGCCATATTTCTACGGCAAGCTCCATTATCCGATAATTTCACAACACACTGCAACCTGCCGTCATATTATAATGATATGATGGTGGTGCAGTCCGTATGAAAGTCTGAATGTCATAAAATT
>CALUSD010000085.1 GCA_944323295.1 uncultured Bacteroidales bacterium
CGGGACAATACTTCTCGAAATAGGGGATAATGCCGCCATGGAAGTCGGAGTGGAAATTTCCGTTGTAATGGATAAATTTCCTGTCAATGTTTTTCGCTATCGACCAGGCCATGGTGGCATCTTTCAACGCCTGGGCTTCCGCAAAATAACTCTTTTTCCCGGAGTCGCCTCCGCTTATCATCTGCATGAACCCGAACATGGCATCTCTTTCCTCCGACGCTTCGAAATCTATTGGAAGCGGGGCCATCAATGCCTTTGCCTCATCGGAAAGGGTTTCCAAGACCTCCAATCCGTTGTCTTTGACGAAAGACGCGTATCTGCGGGGAACATTGGTGGCCACGAATTCAAGGCCGGCTTCACGCGCGAAAGACAGGAGCGGGTAATAGTCCGTATAATAATTGTCCCACAACTTCGCTTCGTTTTCGAATTTGTCGGAAGAAATGAGCCGCCCCGTGTATTCATCTACAAGCAGCTGGTTGTCGGTCTCGAACATCTCGGCTCCTATGACCAATCCGGCAGAATCCCTCTGCCACAGATCACGCGTGATTTCATATTCGAGCCAGTGCGCGATGGGGCAGTTGTGCGTTTCTCCGATGAAAATCACGTCCGCCTCAGTCAAAGCCTTGAGCATTTTTCCGTAATCGGACGGTCTGCCTTCGCCGGTAAAGACTCTATATGCCGGTTTATCCTGTCCTTGCAGGACAATGTCATTGGCGGTCATGACCGCCAATATGGTCAGGAATATTGTGATAATACGGGTTTTCATACAGTTGATTGTTTATTATATTTACAGATCCCTCGACTCTGCTCGGGATGACAAAGAGACGACTGCACTCGGGATGACAAAGAGACGACCGCACTCGGGATGACAAACGGTGGTGTCGTCTGTGATGACAAGTGGTGACGTCTCTGACAGCCTGCGACGTTACTGGGGATGACTGAAAACGGCTGAAACATCCGTTAAAATGGTCCGATGGACAGAATCATGTATCTGTCCGTGTCGAAACAACTGCGGAATTCGTCGCGAAGTTCGGCTGCCCCGATGCTTTCGAGAACGGATTCGTACATGTCGAGCTCTAACAATGTCTCCTGATTTCTCAGCTGCTTCACCAAATAGCCTTTCCAGTTCGACGTGGCATCTTCCTCGAGATAGCCCCTCTTGTTCACTATGAAAATCTGTTTCAAGGTATTCAACTCCTTCTCCGAAACTTTTTTCCGCTGCAGCTCCTCTATGATTTCATCCAACACTTCGTGTACCTTGGACGTATTCTTCCTGTCCACGGAAGCGTTGATATCCATATAGAAAATCCTGTCCGGCAGAGCCGTGTAGAACAGTGCTGAATAAGGCGAGTATACCAATGATTCCTGCTCGCGCAATACTGTCAGGAGTCTGTTCCTGATAAGATTGTTCATAAGTTTCAGTTTCAACCCCGACCTCAGCGACGGTTCGTATTGGCCGAAACGGATATAGTCGAACAATGTCTGCGACTCGTTCGCATTGGGATATTCTATCTTGCGTGTGGTTTCAGGCAGTTCGAAATGCGACGGGCCCATCCTGTTCGGCTCCGCCCCGCGTTTCATCCGGGCAAAAACCGGTACGGCTTCGGCTATCAGTTCATCCGTATCGAAATCTCCGCATACTACGCAGGTCATACCGTCTGGATTGGTGAAAAGTTCACGATAGACGCGGGCCAGAGAGTCGAGGCTCAAAGTCTCCAAATCTTCCCGGGTGACGGCCGTCCGGCGTCCGTACATAAGATTTCCCATCAGGCTGTCTATCTGCATGTTGAGCTGTCTCTGCACATCCTGTTTCATAAGTTTGGTCAGATAAGACTCTTCTCCGAAATTCTCCAATTCCTCCTGCCTGATTTCCTCGAAACCTTCGTAGTCCAGACCGGGATGCATCATCCTCTCATATACGAGATTGAACATCAGCCGGGCGGAAGATGCCGGCGCGGAAGCTATCATTCCATGCCAGTATGCCTCGATTCCAAGCAGAAGTCCTATCCCGTTTTCAGCCAGAACAGAGTGGTACACATCGTCCGGAATTCCTTCTATGCCGCCGAGTTCCATATACCCTGCAAGACCCTCATAATAAGCGTAGTCCTCCTCCGGCACCCGTGACAGTCCTCCAGGAGCGAAGGTCTGCATCTGGACCATTCCCTCGTAGTCGTCGGTTGGCCTCAAGACGAGACGGAAGCCGTTGTCCAACAGAATGTCCGTCACTCCGATATTCGGATAGAATTTCATAGATGATATCATGCTATCATCGAAAACCCTCTTCTCCGTCAAAAATGCAGGAATAACAGTGCGAACGACTTCCTCTTCAGGCTCGTCGGGCTCATAAACATAAGGGTCGCATTCTGTCAGAGCCGCGACACGGATGAGAGAGTCCACTTCCGCAGCCGATATGCCGGAAGTGTTCAACGGATTGTATGTACAGGCGGCCAAGGCGCTGGCGTCGGCGCATTCGAGCCATGACGACAGGATACGCTGCAGGTCTTCGGACTCGGTAGCTTTCAGTTCCCCGGTCACATATTTTATCTGTACTGAATCCGTGACATCCCTGTCTCCGAACAGTACTTCATCTGCTATATTGTCGCAAATGGCGGAAGAATTTTCGCCTGACGGAACATACAGCTTTACGCCGCGTCTGAGTTCATCCATCTCTCCGTCGCAGAACCCGTCTTTCGAGAGCCTGAAAAGTTCGGACATGGCATCGACGAATTGCCCGAATACATCCTCCTTGTCTTCTCCCGTCACGGATACCACGAAATGATCCTTGTCGGCAAAATACCAGTTGTTCGAAACGGAAGCCCGGCGCCCCGTATCATAAAGCCTGCCGGAAACGGCTTTTACCAACATCC
>CALUSD010000086.1 GCA_944323295.1 uncultured Bacteroidales bacterium
TCGGGATTGTTTACATTGAACACAGTCCTTACAGACCTCTGGGAAAAAGTATAGAGCGAATTCACCATACTGGAGTTCCCGTCCGGACTGTATACCACGTCCTTATCTGTGCCGCTTCCGTCTTCGAACGGTACGATGATATGCATCTGTCTGTCATCCTTGTCCGCACTGGTTTTCCACAGGGTAAGGTCTTCCGTACCGTCGACAGGATCGCAGACATAAATATTTTCATCCACGAAAGCCGTGATACAGACATGATCGCTGCCGTCAGGAACGACTTCCGCCATGGCAGGATCGGCTGCCTTGACCTGCTTCAGATATCTTATGAGCTGGTCTATGTCCATCAGTCCCGATCCGTCCAATGTCTGGCTGTCAGGATCATAGTACTGCTCTCCGGGATATTTCACATAGACACCGTGCCCGACACCATGTTTCTTGTTTATGGCGAACTGTATCCATTTGTAATCTTCCACTCCATCGAACGAGGAGCTGCCTGCGGTATGTATTCCGGAACTGAACTGGGTCTTTACTCCCCAGGTCAAATAGTCAGTCACATCATCAGGAGGGATTTCGAGCAGACAGCGGTCGAAATGAGAGTCGAGATTGTAAATCTTGTTGTTGCTGTATACCACATCACCCTCATAGCCTGGACGGACTTCCGGATCGTCTTCACCGGCGTTGGTCACCTCTACCCGGATATTATTTACGCCTGTGACCTTGATATTGTATATGTAATGCCCGTTTCTCTTCGTGTCGTAGTCATCGGCATTGCCCGAAACATATCCCAAATGAACTATAAACCTCAGGTCGGCATTGACATTATAATCCAACGCATCAATATAGGAAAGATGACCGGTCAGGACAAGATATGTAGAATAGTCATCTGCATACTTGAAATCCGTATTCTCGTATTCCTGCCCGGGCTTCCCCTGTGTATTTCCGTCTACGGGGGAAGTATTGCTGTCATCTCTCAAGGCGTAAGCCTTAGCTGGATCGGCTTCGGTAATCTGCTGCTTGAAACGCTTCCTGTTTTCCGGCATATAGAATACGAAACTGCCTCCCGTATAATATTTCGTATTGTCGATTTCCGTCTGCTCTACTTCCTCGAACGGAAGAGCTTCGGTATTGAAGTAATTTTCGGGAATTTCTTCACTCAAAGTGCGCGAGAAATCCCAGTCATTGCCTCCGGCATCCTCCCACGGGCCGTCAATCTCATCGACAGAATATGGAAGAAGCAGGGATTTCAACGGAACATTCATCACCTGCCATGTCTTGGGCTCGAAAGAAAAATTGCTCCACGACTGATTGGACTTTTCCGATGTCACCCGGACCTCCACTTTCGCATCGACTCTGCTCAGTTTCAGGGTGCAGTCCAACCTTGTATTACCTCCCGCACTGCCGACTATATCGATTTTCTCACTTTGAGTAGCATTGTCGTATGCAAAACCGGTCATCAGGAACGAAGCGCCGCGCTCTACGGTCTTCGAAGCATTCAATACGAGATTCTGCAGTTCATCCAAAGTCTTGACAGCGTCAAGAACAGCAGCATCAATGTCGTATGCCGTAGAGATGGCCTCCGTACGTAGATTGGCCACTCCGACGATTCTGGCATCGTTTGCAGTTTTAGCGCTTACACTCACGCTGCCCTTGACAGGCAGGACTTCATTATTTACAGTAAGGCCGGTATTTTGCGTAAAAAAACTGTTGCCTTCAATCTCGATTCTGTTTCCGGAGGCATCGAAAACAAGAATGTAAATATTCTCGACACGGTTTTCGTACGAATCATCCAGAGCAGCGCGCGTAAAAACCCGGCTTTGAGCCACTGTATATCCTATCTCGAACGTCGTCGGAATCCCCTCTTCTACAGTTTTCCGGAGCAGTACATCTTCCTTGACACATCCGCACAGCGAAAGTGTCAGAATTGAAAGTATGGCATATAACGGCAGCTTCATAATACATCACTCAAAATCAGGAACATTCACTGTATATTCATCCCATGGCAAGACCTCGAAATCGATAAGCACGTCTGTGGTCGAAGTAATCCTCGCACGGATATTCACCTGAGTATTACGACGGAAACTGTTGTAGCCCAATCCGAAAGTACCCTGCTCATATTTCAGATTCCCGGGGCTCAAATAAAGGGAAATCCAATATGGATTATCGCCAAGTCCGCTCGTGTACGCGTACGTCGGATAAATGTAGACCCGGTACGGCGCACTGTCGGACCGGCCCGGCACTGACCATCCTGCAGAAATCCCGGCAGCCGACATGGTGCCGAAATCAAGGGGATTGTATTGAGTATCGGAAGGAACATCGAGCCGATCCGTCGGAAACATATAGAAACGGTCTCCCGAAAATTTTCCGAAACTGATTCCATCGAGTGTCAGGTCAGACGTCGTAGCATTTTCCACCACGAGATTCAGCTTTACTACAGTCCTTTCGAGATCTATATTGACGGCTCCCATGCCGTCGGATACAGCAACATTCATCCTGTAGCCGCTGATCGGAAGCCCTTTCTCATCGATTTCCGCATTGGCTTTCGGGAAAAACCCGTTCGTATCATCTATTACTATGAGTTTCGGCTCGCTTCCAAGAGAGGACATTATCGTTTCATTTTTATAGGTCATGCCTATGCTCTCTTCGTTGCCGATGCAATAGATATTGACATTGCCGACAGGGATGTCCGGCAATGTTACGGCTCCATACTCGAGTACCGGAGCGGCGGACGAGGAGCCTGCGTCCGCAATTTTTTCATTATAAACTATATTAAATCCCGGATTCCCCGGTGTTCCTTGCGTGACGATGATTCTCAATGTTCTAAGGCCCTCGCTCGACAGAACTTCGGGTGAGGATGCCTTGGTAAAAGACGATGACATGGCAGCGCGGCCGGAGCTTTCCGAAATCTCGAAATCAGCAGGGGTACCGTCCATAGCCAGAACAAGAAGAACATCCGCTGTCCCGTTCCGAACGATATCGACATCCGACTTTTCGCAGCCGGCCAGCAAAACCAGGAATACGGAAAGCAGGGATGACAAATATATGATGTTTCTTTTCATCGTCATTTCAGATACGAAAATTACCATTCTACGGAAGTGTCCACGACATCCCAGTCCAGTACTTTAACGCTTAGTCCGACATCTTCCATATTGAATTTCAATATATAGCGATAAGACTTGCCCATTTCCCAAACCGGGGTTTCCGGAAGCGTGAAAGTTTTTTCGCGCGGCTGAGCATCACCATTCTGGGTGTAGCCTACTTTCAACGTAATGGATGGGAAACCGTCGGCAGGCTCTTTCTGTATTTCCTGCGGAATCAGCAAAAGATCTTCCTCGAACAGTGACACTGACGAGCCGGGAACAAGGGCAATATCCGCATCCGGTATCGAAAAACTGCCTGCCGGAGTTTCAGTTCCGATCGGAATAAGATACCAGTCATCAGGGCTGTCTTCATTGTATGTTCCGTAAACTCCCATTCCGGAAAATTCCACGGAGTTTACCGTAACATTTCCGCTTCCCGACATGGCATCTATCCTGATTCGGGAGAGCAGATGCTTGAAGTTGAATATCACAGGCGACATGTCCGGAGAGCTGCTGCTGTAATTCCGAGTATAAACCGCTGTCATAAGGTCATGTTCGGCACTGCTTCCGTTGTAGTATGGAATCTTGAAATCATCGGCAGCTCCGGAATTCTTGTCTATCTGGAATTCGGCTCCGCTTATGACATCCTCCGAAAGTCCGTAAGGATATAAAGCCCCGAACATGAAAACTCCGTCCGACCATTTCCTGAGGTTGTCATAAACCCAGGAGCCGTTCGACAGATAGACTTTCTCATCGGACAACTCCCGGGAATCATCATGATAGGACCATACTCCGAATTCGTGTATATCGGCTGCTTCC
>CALUSD010000087.1 GCA_944323295.1 uncultured Bacteroidales bacterium
GACAAGGCGATCGCGGATCTCGACAGGGCCATAGATCTGGATACTTCAAATACGTTCGCCTATTTCAACAGAGCCATACTTTACTATGACACGCAGAATTACATCAGTGCGATGTCCGACCTGAACAGGGTGCTCAGGGACGAGCCGGGAAATGCTTTGACTCTGTATAACCGCGGTCTGATAAATGCGCAGGTAGGAGAATACGAGGCTGCATTGTCGGATATGGACAGGGTGCTGAATATCAATCCGGAAAATGTCCTGGCTTATTTCAACAGAGCATCTGTTTTCATCGAACTCGGCAGGTATCAGGACGCTCTTGAAGATTATGACAGAGCGATAGAACTGTATCCGGATTTTGCCAAGGCCTATATGAACCGTGCGTACGTGAAAAACATGCTCGGGGACTATGCTTCATCCAAACAGGACTATGATATCGCCCAGGAAAAGGTCCGGGAATATCGGAGGAAAAACGATGCAGGGGAGGCTTCTTTTGCGGATACGACGAGAAAATACAATGCTTTGCTGGCTCTCGATGCGGACTTTGCCCAGAAAGATTTCAACGACGAACTTCTGCAGCACAGGGATATCGATGTCAGGCTGAGACCTTTGTACAGATTCCAGCTTTCGGAACGGCAGCAGAACGTTCAGTATGCACTGGAGCACAGATACGAGAATCCGCTCGTGACGAAATTCATTTCCGATTCGCCTTTCGGCATGGTGCTGACGAGTGCGGATACGATATCCGTGGGAAATGATGTGATGGCGGATGCCGAGCAGCTGCTTTACGGAGCGGCGGATGAGAGTGCCGAGAACAGTTTCGGACGGGCATTGTACGAAAGTGAAAGCAGACAGTACAATTCTGCTCTCGGATATTACGACAAAGCTATAGAAACCTCGTCTTCGGATGGTTTGGAAGGGTACTACAAGGCTTTTTATTATATGAACAGAGCCGTGCTCAGAGCCCGGATGATAGAGTTCATTTCTTCGATAGAGAGCAATGTACAGGTACTCACGATGGATGATTCGGGAAATACGAGGGCTCGCGTCCGTGATCAGATCACTCACCAGTATGACTATTCGGAGGCTATAGGAGACATGAAGGCGGCCGTGGAAATCGTTCCCGATTTGCCGTATTTCCATTTCAATCTCGGGAATCTGTATTGCCTGTCGGCAGAGCATATCAATTCTATCGAGAGTTATACCAAGGCTATCGAACTGTATCCATATATGGGCGATGCCTATTTCAACAGGGGATTGGTGCTTATATATCTGAAAGACAGGGAAAAAGGCTGCATAGACTTGTCCCGGGCCGGAGAACTTGGCATAGCTGAGGCTTACAGCGTGATAAAGAAGTATTGCGAAGAAGAAAATTGATGCGAACAGACGGGAGGATTCGGTAAGATGTTGAGGTTTTTCAGTTTGTCCAGCGGGAGCTGCGGGAATTGTTACTATCTCGGGACGGAAGATAATGGAATTCTGATCGATGCAGGGGTCAGTTTGAAACAGTTGAAAAAAATATTCCAGTCGAACGGAATCGATATCGACACAGTCCGCGGCGTGCTTGTGACACATGACCATCTCGATCATATCCGTTTTCTCGGAACATTCTGCAAACGTTTGTATAAACCGGTATATACGACAGAGGCTATTTATAATGCCTTGCTGAAACATTCTTTTACTTCTTCTGTCATAAGTTCATGCTGTCATACTCTTCCGGCGGATGGCGCGGTGGAACTTCCCGGAATCTCTTTCAAATGTTTTGAAGTGCCTCATGACGCCACGCAGACTGTAGGGTATTCGATAAATATCGATAACTGCAATTTCGTGATCATGACTGATATCGGACGTATGACCGACGAGGCTGTCGGATATGCGTCTCAGGCCGATACTCTTGTCATAGAGTCGAATTACGATATGGACATGCTTATGTCCGGCACGTATCCTTATGAGCTGAAAATGAGGATAATCCAGGGCTGCGGCCATCTCAGCAACGACGAATGTGCATCGGCTTTGAAACGGGCGGTACACCCCGGGCTGAAAAACATTTTCCTTTGTCATCTGAGCGAAAACAACAATACTCCGGAGCGGGCCTTTTCCGCTTCCTCCGCCGCTTTGGAAGAGGTCGGAGTGGAAAAAGGAACAATTCATCTGCGTTGTCTGCCCCGGACCTATCCTTCTCCGGTGTTTTATCTGTAAGTTTTTCTCTTTTTTTATATTTTTTCTCTTTTTTGTCTTGGATTTTTCTTTTTTCGGCTGTCCGGTCCGTAGAAGGGAAGTACTTTTGCCTCCGTACGCAACGGTGCGTTTCATATAATTAATAGGAGGTAAAAACATGAATAAAATCGTTTGGGCGTTTGTAGTTTTGTTTATTGTGCTTTCGACAGGCAATTCATGCCGGAAATCTGCCCGGGAGGATGAAGCGAACGGAATCCTCATGTTCCGTTTCGACGGCAATCCCCGTGAGTTGTCCAAGGTTTCTCAGGAGTTGCCCGATACCAATGATTTTCTGATTACAGTCACGGATGAAAGCGGGGCTGTGATTTTTGACGATTTGTATTGCAATCTGCCTGAAACCATGGAGGTCTCCCCAGGCAGTTACGGTATTTTCGTACGGTCGGAGGATTTTTCAGGAATAACGTTTTCCGCTCCCCAATACGGTGATGAGCAGTGTGTCGTCGTGCCGCCGGCAGGCATGATGACAGTGGAGCTCGGATGCCGGCAGATAAATTCAGGGATAAGGTTGGATATTTCCTCTGATTTTCTGACAGAGTATCCGGATGGCGTACTCTTCATAAAAGCGGGAGGCGGCCGCCTGATGTATTCGTACACAGAAAAACGGATAGCTTATTTCGAGCCGGGTTCGGTATCCCTCGTATTGAGCGACGGCGGGCAGGAAACAGTCTTGCTGACCAGGACTCTCGTTTCGCAGGAGATCCTGACTTTGAAGGTTTCCGTGGCGGCAGGCGCAGGTGCGGTGTCGAAAGGTATTTCCATATCATTGGATACGTCCCGGGTATGGACGAATGAAACTTATGTCCTCGGCGGAGAGGATTCGAAAGGAGTGTCGTACGAAGACGCATTGACGGTCAGTCAGGCTCTTGCCAGTGTGGGAAGGGAAGATGTGTGGGTGTCCGGATTTATCGTAGGCGGCGATCTGACTTCTGCCAATGCGTCTTTTGCTCCGCCGTTCAAATCGTCTTCGAATCTTATTCTCGGTCCGCGCTCATCGTCATCGTCACGAGAGAACTGTATCGCAGTGCAGCTTCCCTCCGGAGATATCAGGGATATGTTGAATCTGGCGGACCATCCGGAGATGTTGGGCAGACTTGTCTGTCTGAACGGTGACATAGAGAGTTCATATTACGGGATGGTCGGACTTAAAAACGTCTCCGACTTTGT
>CALUSD010000088.1 GCA_944323295.1 uncultured Bacteroidales bacterium
AGAATTTCTTGGTCCGGAACATTTCCAGAAACGGACTCCACAGGAACTTGATCGTCCACGGGAACATGATTACGGATGTCCACAGCGCTATCTTGCTGTCCTCTATACCCAATCCCTTGAACATCAGAACACTGACCATATTCAAGACTACGAACGGCAGTCCCATTGCGAAATATGCGCTCGGGACCCAGCGTAACGGTGAGATTTTCTTATTGTCGATATCTGTCATAACTCATTCCTGATTTCACCTTATGACTATTGTCCTTCGCCCTGGCCCGATACCTTTAACGGTCAGGCTTTTCCATGTCTGGGGCATGACTGATTCCACCTGAGATATCCCGTCATCAGTGATTTCAAGTCCTGCAAAACCGTTCAGCACCGCCTGCAGGAGACCTCCTGCGCCCGTCATGAAATAAGGATTATGCGATGTCGGAGTTTCGTCCAAAGCTCCGAAAGGAGGCCGGGCAAAAGGCCTGTAACAACGCCGGAACATCTCCTCTGCCTTGTCAGCAGCCCCCAACCTGGCATACTGGACACAGAAAATGCTCCATGTCATGGCCGGTCCGTTCACCGGATCCACACGGGATTCATAATACTCCAGATCCCTCATCAGCTGCCGTCTGTCATCAATGATACCGAGAGGATAGCCCAGAAGATTCACATCAGCCTGCTTTATCATACCTCCGTCATAACCGTCATATTCCATGGTCACGCCATTGTCGGCCCTCAATATCCTCAATCCATCTGAAATCTTCATCCATTCAAGAGGAACACGTTCACCGCACAAGACGCATGCTTTAGCGGCACATTCAAGGACCTTTGAAACCGCCCCATTCGTAAAAGCGTTGTCTGTCACATTATTTGCATACTCGTCTGCCCCCACGACACCGGTTATCGAATAAGTGCCGTCACCGTTGTCCCTCACCCTGTCAGTCCAGAACTCTGCCACCGCCTTCAACAGCGGCCAGCCCTTTTCTTCCAACCATTTCCTGTCACGAGTCACACACCAATAATTCCAGACAGCTATCCCGACATCCGCCGTAATATGATGCTCCATCGGTCCAGTAAGCGCCCATACAGGAGTGGACTCCTGTCCGAACTCGTCAGACTCCCATGGGAACATTGCCCCATCATAGCCGGAAGCCATCGCCCTCATCCTCGCCGCTTGCAGCCTGTCGAGCCTGTAATCGATCATCGATTCAGCCAAACCATGATTCATTAGCAGAAGCGGAGGGAACATCCACATCTCGGCATCCCAGAATATATGTCCATTGTATCCCTGAGAGGAAAGACCCATAGGAGGAATGCTCAAACCCGATCCCTCCCGGCAGGAGCCGTACAGACTGAAAAGAGCCAGCCTTACAGCCTCCTGAGCTTCCGGATCACCTTCAATCTCAATGTCACCACGCCATAATTCCTCCCAATCAGCCCAATGCCCTGCCAGAACTTCATCCACAGAAATCCGGTCAATATATACAAGCTGTCTTATACTCTCGTTCCATGGATCACTGAAATCCGCCGTGGAACATACTGACGCAGCCAATGTAAAATGCCCGGTCTGTCCTTTGGAAAGTGAAAAAGAAATAATATCCTCATCCGCATCTCCCGAACGTGAAAAGTTCCTGCCATCTGCGATGAAAGAAGATGCCGCAGCTATTTCATACCTGCCACCGGAAGTCGGAGCCGTGGCCGTCAGAAAGTCCAGCTTCCGGCCCTCAATCCAGAAGGGTTTACGATCTCGGACAACAGCCCCATATTCATCTTCAGGCACAGCCATCATGTTCCTGAACTCCAGCACGACATCATCAAGTGCCGTTATTTCCACATTCATCAGCATCGAATACGGAAGATTCCTCAATGCCGTAAACGAATACCGCACACGGACTTTCCGGTCAGCGACAAATTCCGTGACATGCTCTGCATTTCTGAGATTGATACTCTGATGCCAGTCGCAGACATCCGACATCGGGAAACCGTCTATGGACATTGCAAGACAAAAAGGATTGATTCCCCTCACTGTCCGATTCACATAATCAGGGGCAAGCTTGTCCGACACATTGTTCAGCATTATGTGCCTCACTGAAAACGGCTCCTTCCATGGAAGCAGGCCCAATATCCCGTTGGCTATAGGAACTCCGGTATAATCAGCTTCATAATCGTCCGTCTCCAGAACCCATCCGTCACCGCCGTTTGCAAAGATATCGGTTTTATCAACCGGCTTCAGCACGATAGCCTGACCGCCATCGGCTGACATGGCGATATGCAGAGTATCGGAAGCGGTGACAGTCTCTGTCAGAATCCTGTACGCAGTCTTGTCAGGTGCGCGTGTACCGTCAGGCTGGACAATTATCGGAGCATCAGGGGCATCGGCATAGATTTCCGCATTATAGATCGTGCCCTGGTCCATGAAATCCAGCGGCACGGACACTGTCCGCGCTTCATGGTTTGTTCCGGCACCGATATAGTAGTTCTCACCGGCCCGGCGTGCCACCACTATGTAATCACCCGGCTCCCCGGCCAGAGCCTCCGACCAGTCGCAGTCAGGATCGAAATCCCGGAAAAACCGGAATGCCGGATGACCCTCATAATTTTCTATCAGGTCGCATGCCATCTGCAAAGGAGAATACAGAATGACCCAGTTCGCTATCTGCCGGGCCAATGTGGTCTTGACGTAGCACTGTAAGTTATCCCCGTTCCACTCTTTGCGCCTTGGGTCTGAAGCAGCCCGCTCATAGTAGATATCGAAAACTCCCGGCGTATAGTCCATCGGACCAGACAGCAGACGCACGAAAGGTATAGTACACAGATATTCCGATGAATTGCCCTTGCTCCAGGCGTTCCATTCCATACCTTTAGCACCCTCGCGTGTCATCATGTTCGGCCAGGTACGGCGTATGCCTGTCTCCTTTATCGGCTCATGGACATCGAGCATCAGTTTATGCTCCGCCGCTTTTTCCACCACTTTCTGATAATGTCGTACAGCCCTCTGGGAATGATGCCGGATATTGCCGGGCATTCCTCCGGCATATCCTGTCTTCAGCACATGGACACCCAATGACTCATACATCGCAAAAGCACTGTCCAAAGCCGCCTCATACTCGAAAATACTGCCGCCTGTCTCATTGTGCATCCACAGCGACACCCCTTTTTCTGAGGCGTAACCAGCTATCCTTTCCAGATCGAAATCAGGATATGGCTCGCAATAATCAAAATGCTGACGGCCTCCCCAGCTTTCCCAGCCCTGATTCCAGCCCTCGAACAGGACACCGTCGATATT
>CALUSD010000089.1 GCA_944323295.1 uncultured Bacteroidales bacterium
TATGCCGATGCGTTTTCATCCCGGGTAGACTGTCTGACCCTGTATGTCTATGACGAAAACGGGAACTATGTCGGCACATACACTGAAACCGGTACGGCGTTGCAGGATGAGAATTACAGGATGGTGATAGACCTTCCGGAAGGCAACTATAAATTCGTGGCATACGGAGGCCTGGCCTGCGAGGACCATTCGTTTTCTGCAGTATCCGAGCCTGCGGACGGCTCGGCCATGGAAGATATGGAAGTGCTTATGGCGCATGACAACCATACTTCCGATGTCCTTCTTCATGATTTCTTCTGGGGCAAGGCCGAAGCATCAGTCGCATACGAGGAATACAGTGATGCCGTCGTGTACATGATGAAGAACACTCACGATATACGGGTTGTCCTTCAGCAGTCCGATACGAGTGCCGAGCCGCTCTCCATAGATGATTTCGACATCAGCATTACAGACATGAACAACTGGCATTTCCTGTGGGACAATTCCGTATCGGAAGACGGGCCGGCAATGACCTATCTCGCCTGGGCTTCCGATGACGGGCTCGATGTAGGCGAATCTGACGGAGGAAACAATGTTTCGGCGGCTTATGCCGAGTTTTCCGTTTCCAGAATCATGTCCGACAGCCGGGCCAAGCTCGTCATTTACAGCCATAAGCAGCAGGAAACGGTCGTGGATATCCCGCTTGTCAAATATCTGCTTCTGCTCAAGAGTGAAAAGTATGCCGGCTTGGACAATCAGGAGTATCTCGACAGGGAAAGCGGCTGGAACATAGTTTTCCTGTTGAACGACTATACATGGCATGATGTAGATATCATCATAAACGACTGGACTGTCAGGGATAATAACATAGGGCTATGATGACACTCAAGACAATATCCGGTTTTATTGCGGGAGGCCTTTGCTGTCTGACCGCGGCATGCGGATGCAATGTCATGCAGGATGACGGGGCCGGTACTTCAGGTTATGTGGATCTGTCCATGGATATAGCCGCGGTCAAAAGCGTTTCCAAGTCTGACATCCGGGCAGCCGGCGATGCTGAGAAAATGTCGACCCTGAGGGCCGTGATTTTTCGTCAGGACGGGAGCGTGGAGCATAATGAATTGATATATGATGATCCTGAAGCTCCGCTCGAGGAGGTCCGGAACAAGACGTTTCGGGTAAGGGCGAATGAGGCCAAGACCATTTACCTGCTGGCAAATGCGGAAAATCTTCCTGACCTTGATCTCGAGAATCCTGACGGGCTCAAGGCGCGGATAGATGCCTGTGACGGAGTTTCATCGGATTATCTCAGAGAGGCAGATGCCATACCGATGACTTCATCGTATACTTTCAATGTACGCAATCAGAATGTGGACTGCGGAACTCTGTATGTGGCCTTTGCAGCGGTCAAGTTTACATTTACATTCAAGAATGAAATGGAAGACGGAAATAGTTTCGGCGTTTCCGGCATGACTCTGTACAGCATGGCTTCGACATCCTATCTTTATCCTCACGGAACCGGACAGAGATGGCTCTCGGACCTGCTTGCCGGAAAAACCGTGACTGCCTACGATGTCCCTGAAACCGCGCAGCATGTTCCTTTCGACGTGGAAATCACATCGAGATTAGTCGTAGACTATCTTGAATCCATTACCCTTCCTCCGGTGTATCTTCCTGAAAGCAGGAATATTGCCGAAGGCAGCCAAACATATACACTGTCGATTCTCATGGGCCCGGGAGATGATCCGGACGGAGACGGCGACCGTATCAGGGATGCTGTTCTGACCGGAGACGACGGCCCCTTGAATTCACTGTTCCGCGGCACTCACGTGAATGTGGACATCATCGTCAAAAGCATGGAGCAGGTAGACATTGTCTATGGAATATACGGTATGATAGAGCCGTGGACGGAACTGGACCCTGTCGACGGCAGTATTTCCGAATGGTCCGAATTATAATTCCGGCACTATGAAAAGTACCTATGCCATAGCTGTCCTTTCGGCCTTTTTCATGTCCGTGTCATGTTCGGTGGACGACAGTTCTCCCGAAGCTGAGCGGCAGCCTGAAAGACGCGGCGGAATCGCCGTATCGATGGCTGACTATTCCGGAACAAAGGCTGAAAATGCGGATTCGTATCTGCATGATGATTTTTTTGTGGACAGGACCGTTATACGCGTCGTGAATACCGTAAACTATGCGTCTCCGGATTTTACAGATCCGGCTTCGTATCACGACTATATCTATACTGAAGAAGGTATAAAATGGGAGGATGACAAGCCGAATTTCTTCCCGTTGAAAGCAGGAACGGTGTACGGAGACAGCGACCGGGTGGACTTGGATGCGGGAATCGACGACGACATGATCGTCCCGACGTCCAATGCATTTATTTTCGAAGCGGCCTGTTATCCGATTTATTATACCCCCTTCGACCGGGTGCATGCCGACCAAAGTCTCGAAGACGATTTCTTGGCGTCCGACCTCCTGCTCGCGTATACCAGAAAATCTCTATCCGACAGGTACGGTTTGCTAAAACTCCGTTTCTGGCATGTATTCTCCATGGTAAGAATCGACCTGACGCTTCCAGTAGCTGAGCCGGATGATGACAACGGTTTCCCGGAGGATGATCCTGACGGCCTGAGAACAGTGAACAGTGTCACGCTGAACGACGTGTACGTGACGTACAATGTCAGATATACGGAAGCCATCGACAGCTACGAAGCCCGCACGGTGGCCGCCACTGCGGATGGAGGGAGGAACGACATACTCATGTACAGACTTCCGTACGCCGACAGGATAACGGAAGGGTCGGACGGTCTCAGGTACCAGACATGCCGGTTTGCGGCCATAGTGCCTGTCCAGCAGATACGTACGCAGGAGACCCTGCTCACCATGCAGATAAGGACCATAGTCGGGATAGACAAGGACGGACGTCAGGTCGTAAGGGAAAAAACCTATGCCTATACGCCGTCCCAGCCTGTCGATATGGTACAGGGAGCCATCACGCAGCTGCGTCTGAATGCCGCTGCGGATAATACCGAGCCGGTACTGACGGATGCCGAAGTCCTGCCGTGGACCGGAGCCTGGTCGGAAGTGGAACTTCTTCCTGAAAATTAGAAATCATCAAAAGCGGATGCAATGAAAAGAATTACTGCATACATACTTGCCTTGGCGGCCCTTGTTTCCTGCGTAAAGGAAAAACCGGCAGAGGAAAACGATGGACGGATCGTATTTTCGGCTTCGGTCGGGACTGCTACGAAAGCCGCAGTGCCGGAAGGGACCGTGACCGAAGGAGACTACCGGCTTACGTATTACAGCTCGCCGGATGCCGTTTCGGTGTGTCCGACGAGATTCGCTTCTTCTAAAGGATTCCCGGTGTTGGTGGACGAAAACGGTATCTACACTTATCTGAGATGGACGGATGTTTCCGCCAGGTCATCGGACGGCCGGTACTTCTTCACGCTCGACAATACGGCTGATGACGTTTCTCCGGAGGCAGTCGTGCTCGGACAGGAATATGCGGCTTCTCCAGCGGCTGATGCCGATGCACCGGATATTGTCTGGGGCAGTGTCGTGACGGACGGTTATGCGGAGTCCCTGCATTTTTCGCTGACGCACCGGATGTCCATGATATCGGTGGAAATCTCCATAAACAGCGATGAGGTCGACCTTGAGGGCAGGCAGGTAAGGGTCGTCTTGTCAGGACTTCTCGATACTCCTTCGGAATTCGACCGGCAGACCGGCAAGGTCTCTGTTTCCGGCAGCCGGGTGGAGACAGTCCTTTATGACGGCGTTCTCGAGCAGGAGGAAAGCCGTTTCGTGATCCCGGCATGGATTTTCCCTCCGCAGACATTCGATGAAGATGCATGGCCTGTCCTGCGCATCGAATTCGACGGCAAGACTTACAGCGGTACATTGACACATGTCATGGTGGCGGAGGGTGAAGACATCGATTCCCCTGAGCCTTTGTCGGGACTGGAACAGGGCCGCCACTTAGTGCTCAGGGCCAGGATTTCGGATGCGGCCGAAGATATCCCTGTCGTCTTCATGCCCGTCTATGTGAAGAAATGGGAAGAGATAGACAACATAGGCATAACGGCGAAACAGCAGGGGATATACACGGCGGCCGACTATGCTGATGCAGTGGCGGCATACAACAGCGAGCCGAAAGACGAGGCAGCGCTGACAAGGTACGCTTCCAAAGGCAGCGACGGCATATGGACATTCTACATGTACAGGAGTGTCGGCAGCACGGAGACGGCGGACGAAATGCCGAAATTCAAGGATGACGGCTTTGCAATCGATTTTCACGGTTACACCGTTTACGGCTTCGATACGAAAGAGGCTCTTGTTTCGGATGCCGGCTATACCGGCAATGCGCTCAGGATATATGCGGACATAGGCCGGATGCCGACTGTTCCGACTAAGACGACTCTCGACGACTTCGACTCGTATGTGGCCGAAACCGGGTTTTCGGATGGAGACATGATAGGATTCTACTCCATTCGGGATGCATCGGGAGATGCCTCGAAAGGGTATTCAAACTATCCTATGACATATTCTCCGGACGGAAACTACTTTACGAATGAAGAATTGGTCGTAGACTATCCGAACAATCTCGGCTACACCTTCGCCTATTATCCTTACTCTCCGTCGAATACCGATGTCATCGACATTTATCGTGCGGATGGCAGTGTGGAAGATATTTTAGTGGCCGGCTCGAGCCAGATAGTCCAGGGCAGGATTTATTTCGGTTTCAGACATGCATTTTCCATGCTTGTGATAATTCCGGGTGCAGGATTCGATGAGGTCTTGAATCAGGAGGAAGTGAAAGTCGTGCTGAAAACCGGGAAAAAGGCCGTTGTCTCCAAGGACGGGGCCGAAGGCATCATAACTCTCAAGGTAGAGGACGATGCAGCTGCCGAAAGGGAATTCCTCGCCAGGAAACGTGTCGACGTGCTGCTGGCCGAAGACGGGGAGCCTGTCCCTCTGTGCTATTCGGTCATATTGCCCGAAGGGGCAGAGATAGATTATTTTGTCCTGACGGACAATCATGGCGGCTCCCAGAAGATTTATCCCGGGCTGCGTCCGTTA
>CALUSD010000090.1 GCA_944323295.1 uncultured Bacteroidales bacterium
CAGTTTTTGACGGGAATATCCGCTGCGGCAGCGTATGTCTCCCCGTATTTCAGCTTGTCTTCCGCATAACGGTAATGCACTCCGATGTCATATATGAAATGCGATTCCGACTTTTTCTTGGAGGAAATGCCGAATTTCAGATCAAGACCGTCGTATCCGCGGTTCAAGACGGTATCTTTCAATGCGGTACCGTAATACCCTGCATCGAATGACAGAATTCCGTTTTCCCAGTCGAACGATCCGTCTATCCCGGCTGTGGACACCAAATCGTATCCTGAATAATTCCTCCTGCCTCGTGCTATTTCCGCATCTCCAGCCAACGGTTTAATGGTCAGAGATCTGTAGTTGCCGACATACGACCTGTGATTTGCATAAACCGAAAGGCGGAACCTGTCGCTTTTGAACGGAGACCATACCAAATCCAGCTCAGGATGCAGGGAATAGCCGGCACCTGCGCGCAAGTAGAACGAATGCTCGCCGGAAAGACCTGGCGCCAGATCCATATCCATCAGGAACGGTCTGAACTCGTATGCCCCTTTGAAAGGACTGTCGAAAACGGAATAATCGAACTCGAGGTTGAATTTCATGACGCTGTCCGGGACGGCCATTTTTACCGAAGGCTTGTCTATATCCATCAGGGCGCCCCTGTATTGTCTCGACACTTCTACGGTCGGATTGAGGTCCTGGGCATGAATTCCGTATGCAATGACTGTCGCCAAAACGACAGTACAGAAAATATGTTTGTCAGAATGTATCATTTTAATCCTTGTTTTCGCAAAAGCGGACGACAGCCGAATTTATTCCGCAGCTGTCGGCTGCATCAGTTCCGCCAATTTTTCGAGTCTCATTTCTACGCTCTGCAGGACATCGTCCTGGCCGGACTCCGGCCTGTAACCGTCAGCCACGCTCTCGAATGTCGCCTTGGCCTGGTCGAGATTGTCCATTTCCACAAAAGCATCCCCGAGCACCACGAATGCCTTCGCAAGCCAGTAGGTATGAGGCGTGTTTGAGTCGGAAAATGCATAGACCCTGCTTTCCACCTCTTCGAAGACACCTCTGTCGTAGCTGTCCTGTATCAGCAGGAATGCGGCCTCGGCTCCCTCCGGAGTAGATGGGTCTTCCGCAATCTTAGCAAGCACTGCAAATGCTTCATCCCTGTTTGACGTAGCCAAAAGCGACTTGGCTTCCGCATACATGGCTTCACGCGCCAAATCCTCGCCCGTTCTGCTGTCTGCGGCCAAAAGACGGGAATATTTGATGGCTTCGTCATACATCCTGGCTCTGAAAGCCGAACGCATCATCCCGGTAAGCGATGTAAAGCGATACTCCGGGAATTCGGACGATGCATAAAGCGATGCATAGGCATTGAATGCATCCTCGTATTTCTGCATGGAATACGAGAGATTCGCATAATTCATCGCAGCCTGTTCCACGAAAGAGCCTGTTCCGGCCTCCATGACCTTCAGGTAATGGTCGCATGCCGTTTCCGGCTGTCCTGAAAGCCTGTAGCATTCGGCCGTATAGTATTCCGCATCGGAAATTTTCCGTCCCGACGGATATTTCTCCATATACGAATCCAAGGATGCAAGCGCCCTCGAATAATTTCCGGACAGGAAAATCTGCTCTGCCGCATTGTATATCATCATTTCCTTTTCCTCATCCGTCTTCAGGGAAGACTTTCCGATACTTTCTATGTACGCAAGATATTCCTCGGGAGTATTCTGCGACTTGTATATGGATTCGATGGCGAGCAGGGCGGCATCAGCGTATTCTGTAGCCGGCATGTCCTCCACCACTTTCTTATAGTACCCCAATGCCTTGGAATTTTCCGCCTTGTTCCTGTAAATCATTCCGAGTTCGATATACGCGCGTGCCATGTAGACGCTGTCCCGGACATTGCCCGCAAGGGTATTGAAGGCTGTCACAGCCTTGTCAGGATTCCCGGCAGCGACAAGCGCCCTGCCGAGTTCGTACATTGCTTCCGGGTAATATCCGGATGCCGGGGATGCTTTCATGGCATTCTCCAAAATAGAGACTTTCTTGGCATTGTTTCCCGTAAGGCCGTATGAAAGAGCTGCCTGATAGTAAGGGTATATATCGTTTACGTCGAAATAGTCTTCAAGCACACTGTCGTATGCCGCGACTGCCTCATGGTATTTCTGCGTCATGAACATGCAGTCTCCATATCGGACAAGTGCCTCTTTCCTGTATGTCCGGGATCCTCCGGCAAGATAGTTCGACAGCCAGGATGCCGCCTTGTCGAAATCGCCTTTCTGCAAATAGCAGTACGCCATGTTGAGCATGACGAGTGTGGATTCTTCCTGTCCGTACAGGGCCGAAGTGTTGTAGAGGTCGGTCAGGACGGTCAGGGCATTGTCGTACTGACCGCACCTGTAATAGGATTCGGCAAGCCAGTAACGGGACATCTGGTTGAAATATGTTCTTCTGTCCGAGTAATATGCCGCGGCTCTCAGGCAGTCTACGGCGGCCCTGTATGAGCCTGCCTCGATAAGTTCGTTGGCTCTCAGATAGTTCGCTTTTCTGTAATTCGATTTCATGTCGGAATCGAGCTCGTCTATCTGGTCGTAAGCCTCGATGGCGCCCTCGTAGTCACGGTTATACAGGGCTGCAAGAGCGATGTAGCTGTATATCTGTTCGCTTTTGCCCTTGTCGGAGTAGGCTCTGAGATATTCGTAGAAAACGGAGGAATCCGTATTCAGGTCGAATGCGAGCTTGGCATAGTTGAAAAAGGCGTCTTCCCTGATGTCGGGGTCGAATCCGGCTGTGGAGGCATCCTTGAAAGCCCCCATCGCGGCTACCTTGTTCCCTGTCTTGATATAGGAATATCCGAGATGATAATTCGCTATCTGGCCGAGGGAGTCGCTTCGGTCCGTCATCATGGAAAAATTGTCTATGGCACCCTGATAGTCCCTCACCGCATACAATACGGAGCCTGCATAAAAAAAGTCCGACCGGGATTTGGGAGACAGCGATTCACGACTCAATTCGAAATATTTACGCGCTGTACCGGTATCTCCGAGCACGAGACAGGCTTCTGAAATGAAACGGGCTATATATGGTTTCTTGTCATCCGAAACGGTTTCCATAAGAGCCGGACCGTCTTTTTTTACAGTCTCGTATTCCTTGAGCATGAAACGGCATTCGATAAGATAGAAAGATGCGGCTTCCGTGAAACGGCTGTCTTTCGATGCCTTTTCGAGCCACTCTACCGCATCCGCAAAATTTTCCTGCTCGTAATAAATATAGCCCATGGCATACTGTGCCGGAGCCGTATAGTCGGAATGAGACCTCATGGTCAGATCCTTGAATCTGAGCAGCGCACGGTCGAAATGCCTGAGTTCGAAGTCGCAATACGCCCGTTTGAACTGGAATTCAGGGACCTGGCTGCGATAAAGATGATGCCGGGAGAGCTGTTCGAACTGTGCGGAAGCCCCCGAGAAGTCCTTTTCATCGAAGAGATTCAAGGCATATCGGAACCGTATCTGCGGAATCAGTCCCGAGGATTGCGACCTGTCCGCATAGTTTTCGATGAGCGACTCATATCCCGGGACCTGCAGGTGGGCAGCGTTCAGGACGTAATAGCCGTAGGCGTCGTCATTGCCCGTGGCATCCGCCAAATCCTTGAACATCAGCATCGACCTGTCGTACATGCCGTTTTCGTACAGGAGCAGGGCTTCCTTATATTCTTTTTGGGGCCGCTTGCCTTTCTCCGGAATGGCTTCGCCGGCATGGAGCGCCAGCGTCGAAAATGACAGGAGGCAGACGGCTGCAAAATTCAGTCTCATTGTTCCGATTTTAAAAATACAAAATACAAAAATAGGCTTTTTTCGCTATATTTGTAATTTGTATGCGAAATTATTTACTGTACAATGGAAAACGTCAATCCGATAATTTCTTTCAGGAATGCAGACATCTGCGGAGGTGAAAATATCGTCATCTACGATTTGAACATGGATGTTTTTCCTGGGGATTTTCTTTATATCGTGGGAAAGGTGGGTACGGGCAAAACATCCATAATCAGAACGATCATCGCCGAAACACGCCTTGCCAAAGGTGAAGGTAAAGTCTGCGACTTCGATTTGGCCGTCATACGGGAAAAGGATGTCCCCTATCTCAGGAGACAGCTCGGGGTAGTCTTTCAGGATTTCCAGCTTCTTATGGACAGAAGCGTGGAAGACAATCTCTCTTTCGTGCTGAAGGCAACGGGCTGGAAGAACGGCTCCGACATGGACAGACGCATCTCGGAAGTGTTGGAGGCCGTCGGCATGTCTCACAAGGCCCACAGAATGCCTCACCAGCTTTCAGGAGGAGAACAGCAGAGGATAGCCATAGCCAGAGCCCTTCTGAACAGGCCGCAGGTCATCATTGCGGACGAGCCTACCGGAAATCTCGACAACGAGACTGCCGCCGGTATCATGGAACTGCTGACGGGAATCAACAGGGAACGCGGCACGGCCATAGTGATGGTGACGCACAATCTGTCCATCTGCGAAAAATACCGTGGCCGCATTTTCGAGTGCAAAAACGAAGGATGCACCGAAATCATAGCCGAGACCGTGGCTGACACGAATGACGAATCCGATATCTGACAGGCCAAATGAACAGGAAAGAAAGATATGCCGGCATTCTCGGCTGGTTCGGGAAAAACATGCAGGAAGCGGAGACAGAGCTCCGCTATGACACTCCGTTCCATCTGCTGATAGCAGTCATACTGTCGGCCCAGTGCACGGATAAAAGGGTGAATATGCATACTCCGGCGATTTTCGCAAAATATCCCGTGCCGGAAAAGTTGGCGGAAGCCGACGTAAACGAAGTTTTCGAAGACATAAAATCGATAACGTTTCCGAACAACAAGGCAAAACACCTCGTGGGAATGGCGAAGATGCTTGTAAATGATTTCGGAGGAGAGGTGCCGGAAAATCCGGAAGACTTGGTAAAACTGCCCGGAGTTGGCCGCAAGACGGCCAATGTCATCGCATCCGTCGTATACGACAAGCCGGTCATCGCGGTGGACACGCATGTGTTCAGGGTGGCAAGGCGGATCGGACTTTCCGACGGGAAGACAGTGGAAGCGGTGGAAAAGGACCTGACAGACGCCATTCCTGCAGAATTGCGACCGAAGGCCCATCACTGGCTCATTCTGCACGGAAGATACGTATGTACGGCGCGCAAGCCGGACTGTGGCAACTGTCAGATAAGGCAGTGGTGCCGCTCATACGGATTGCCGCTTTAAACGACATGAATCAGTCGGACTGACGTTAAAATACAAACAAATGACATTTACCTCGGAAAACATTCTGCTGATACTTTCCGTACTGATATTCAGCAGCATCATCATAAGCAAGGCTGGCTACCGTTTCGGGCTGCCTTCCCTCCTGCTCTTCCTCGTGGCGGGAATGCTGTTCGGTGTCGACGGCCTCGGTCTCAAATTCGACGATGCCAAGCAGGCGCAGTTCATAGGCATGTGCGCGCTCTGCATCATCCTGTTTTCAGGAGGCATGGAGACTAAAATCAAGGAAATCAAGCCCGTATTAGCGCCGGGGCTCATGCTTTCCACACTCGGAGTCGTGCTCACGACCCTCTTTACCGGCCTGTTCATATACGTGCTCTCGATATGGGACGCCTGTCCGATCAGCCTCCCGTTGGTGACATGCCTTCTGCTGGCCGCCACCATGTCTTCAACAGATTCCGCGTCCGTCTTCAACATACTCAGAAACAGCAAAATGAGGCTGAAAAACAATCTTCAGCCCATGCTCGAACTCGAAAGCGGAAGCAATGACCCGATGGCATACATCCTGACCATCATCCTGATTCAGCTCGCCAACAGTCTTGCAGGAGGAGACATAGATTCCTGGACAGTGGCAAAAGATGCCATGACGACGCTTTTCCTGCAGTTCGGCGTCGGTATTGCCGGAGGCATCCTGTTCGGTTTCCTGACTGTCTGGTTCCTTCGCAGGGTAAATCTGACCAATGCCCCGCTGTATGCCATCATGCTCCTCAGCGTAATGTTTTTCTCATTCACTGTCACGACCTACCTTTCAGGCAACGGTTATTTGGCAGTTTATCTCGCGGGCATCATCATCGGAAACAAGTCGATTCCCTACCGCAAGGACATCCTCTCATTTTTCGACGGAATCACATGGCTCGTACAGATTATCATGTTCGTCGTGCTCGGTCTGCTCGTCAATCCTCATGAAATGATGCAGACAGCCCTCATAGCATTGATGATAGGACTTTTCATGATACTTGTAGCCAGGCCGCTGAGCGTATTCATCTCACTGGCTCCTTTCAGGAAAATCACTACCGGCTCCAAAACATTCATTTCCTGGGTAGGCCTGAGGGGTGCCGCACCGATACTTTTTGCTACATATCCTGTCGTGGCGAACGTGGAAGGCGCCGATCTCATATTCAACATCGTATTCTTCATCACGCTTCTCTCCCTAATTATCCAGGGCAGTTCCATAACTGCAAGCGCGAAAATGCTGAAACTCGACGACGATATCCCTGAAGACGACAACAATTTCGGCGTGGAAATTCCGGAAGAAGCAGGCAAGCTCGTGGAAATCACTCTCACTGAAGAGTCATTGGTTCACGGCAATACTCTCAAGGAACTGAAACTTCCCGAAGGCATGTTGGTCATGATGATCAAGCGGCAGGACAGGTTTATCGTTCCGAACGGGAGTGTGGAGTTGATGGCTGGGGATAAACTTCTTATTATCACGGAATCCGGATCCGGTTTGTGATAACGGGGTCACTGCGGCGTTGCCGGCGGGATAGCGGCTCGGTCATTTACGACAGTAAACTCCCGTCGACGCCACCCTTGGCGTCTTGCATTGACCCCGTTCTGACAAACCGGTCGTTTGGAATGCGGGAAGTCACTGCGGCGTTGCCGGCGGGATGACGGCTCGGTCATTTACGACAGTAAACTCCCGTCGACGCCACCCTTGGCGTCTTGCATTGCCCCCGTTCTGACAAACCGGTCGTTCTGGAGTACGGGAAGGCACTGCGGCGTTGCCGGCCCTGTTGTCATCTCGAGCGAAGTCGAGAGATCTGCCTCCGTGTTTTAGAGCCTGTACAGATTCTTGTATTTCGTAACACAGGACGGGATTTCGTCGCGGTAATGCGTCACGTAAATGAGTGAAACATCCGGCCCTGCGCAATACTTTTCGATAATCGCTTTTGCAAGGCGTTTTTTCCCCGTGTCGAGACCATGCAGCGGCTCGTCCAATACCAAAAGTTCCGGAGACTTCACAAAAGCCCGGGCCAAAAGCACCAACCTCTGCTCTCCATAGGATATTTTTACGAAAGACCGTTCCGCCAAATGTTCGGCTCCGAAAACCCTCATCCATTCACGGGCGGTTGCATATTGCTCGTCAGAGCACTCTTTCGAGAGACCTATCGAATCGAAAAAACCGCTTGCCACCACTTTCAGACACGGGATATCTTCAAGATAATAGGTATGAACGTCAGGACTCAGATAGCCTATACGCTTTTTTATGTCCCAAATGCTCTCCCCTGTTCCGCGCCTGCGGTCGAAAAGCACGATGTCGTTGGCATAAGCCTGCGGATTGTCTCCGCAAACAAGGCTCAGAAGCGTGGATTTCCCGGAGCCGTTATCTCCGAGCAGCGCCCAGTGCTCTCCCCTTTTCACTTCCCAGTCGACCCCATCGACGATTTTTCTGTTGCCGTATCTGACTGTGATGTCCTTCATTTTCAGGACATATTCATACGACGGCTGCACATGCTGGGAATGGAACGCCACTTCCGGTGTTTCAGGGAAAAGTACTGATTCCAAGCCGTTCCGGAAAAAATCCTCCACAGAAACCGGAGGCAGGAGCTGCCTGTCGCGGACAGGCAATATCCTGTCCACCCATTGCGGGAGATCCTTCGTCTGACTTAGTACCAATATGACCTGCAAGCCCTTTTTTTCCCTGAGCCCGGCAAGCATCGTATCGAGGGACCTGCGTGATTTTTCATCGAGGCCTATGAACGGATTGTCCAATATCAGCACCTGCGGCTCGCTCATCAATGCTCTCGTTATGAGAAATTTGCGCAATTCTCCGCTGGAAAGCGATATGACTCTTTTTTCCAGGAGATCATGGATGCCGAACAGAGAGGCATATTCGTCTACGGTCTCAGGCCGGAATCCGGAAAACAGGGAAGAAGCCAAAGGCGATTCCTCGGCATCGTGCGAATTCCATTTCTGCTGGTAATACATTGTCCGGAATCCGGACATCGAGTATATATCCTTGAATACAAGGGATTTGATTCCTCTTTCAATCGGGCAGCCCCAGCTGTCTGTACATTTCACGCTGCCTTCTTTAAGGGCTACGCTCCCCTGTATCAGGTCGGTAAAAAGTGTTTTGCCGGCGCCGTTCGGCCCGACGACGGCCCAGTTTTCCCTGTCGGACATCGTCCAATTTACGGGCTCTCTGAAACGGAATTCAGGGAACCTCGCGATTGCATTATCTACAACTATCTGCATGGAACTATACCAACGAAAGCAATGATGCATCGTCGAGAGTGGCGATGCCGTGCATCCGGATGACTTCAACCGTTTTTTCCGGATTGTCCGTCCTGAAAATCAGAATGCCTTTTCCCGAAAGCATGAAAGAATACAGATACGAAATCCCGATTCCAGCCCTGCTCAGGAAACTGATGGCATCCGCCGCCGTCCCCGGATAGTTCTCCAATGCGATGGCGAAAACGTCTGCCATGCTCGATGAGACGCCGGCGGCATCGAGTGCGGCCTTCGCCCTCATCGGCTCCGAACAGATGATTCTGAAAATTCCGTACTCGACAGTATCCGAAATGGTGGAAGCTATTAGCTGGATTCCGGCATCTTTCAGCAGATCGAGCACCTTAACGAGTGTCCCGGACTTGTTCTCCACGAACACAGATATTTGATGAACCGTCATATCAAATCAAAGTTTTACGTAAATCCCTTACCCTTACCGCTTTGCCGTCCGTGACCGGAATCGATCCCTTAGGCACGAGACGCACCTGCGGAGTGACCAATATCTCGTCTTTCAGCTGACGCGTAATCTCTTTGGTAAGCGCCTGCAGTTTGGGATAATCATCCGAGAATTCTTTCAGTTCCACTTCTACAGTCATCAGGTCGTTCGCATCTTCGTTGGTTAGAGTTATGAGATATTCGTTGCCGAGTTCAGGGAACTGCATCAGAATGGTCTCTATCTGAATAGGGAAGATATTCACGCCCTTGAGAATCATCATGTCGTCGCTCCTGCCCTTCATCCTGTCGAGCCTTTTGTGATGCCGTCCGCACGGACAATCCCCCGGCAGGATTCTCGTCAGATCCCGTGTTCTGTAGCGAAGGAGCGGCATAGCCTCCCTGTTCACGGTAGTCAAGACCAATTCACCCACTTCACCGTCAGGGACCGGCTCCAAGGTCACAGGGTCTACTATTTCCACGATATAGTAGTCCTCCCAGATATGCATTCCGTTCTGTTCCGGGCATTCGAAAGCTACGCCGGGACCGCACATTTCGGACATGCCGAACGAATTGTAGGCCTTTACTCCGAGCATGGTTTCTATGCGCCGTCTCTGTTCCTCGGAATGCGGCTCGGCACCGATGACCAGAGTTTTCAGCCGCGTGTCGCGGCGGGGGTCGATTCCCATCTCAGACATTACTTCATAAAGACGGCCTGCATAACTCGGTATGGCATGAATGGCCGTCGTTCCGAAGTCGGTGATGAATTTTATCTGCCTCTTCGTATTCCCTGCAGCAGCAGGCACGGTCAGAAGGCCGAGACGCTCGGCGCCGTACTGGAAACCGAGGCCTCCGGTGAACATCCCGTATCCGGAAGTGTTCTGGAAGACGTCTCCCGGTCTCAGCCCAACCATGTACAGGCAGCGCGCTACGGCATCCGCCCATTGCTCTATGTCCCTTTTGGTATGGAGGATCACTGTCGGTTTTCCCGTAGTGCCGCTCGAAGAATGCAGTCTGACGACCTCCGACAAGGGTACGGTACTCAGTCCGAAAGGATAGTTGTCCCTCAGATCCTGTTTGGTGGTAAACGGTATCTTCGACATATCGCCGAGAGACCGGATGTCCCGCGGCGATATATGATTTTCCTCGAATCTTTTTCTGTAGAACGGAGACTTCATGCACTGCTGCAGTGTCTTTTGCAGACGTTCGGTCTGCAGCGCTTCTATTTCCGCTCTCGACAGGGATTCGTATTGAGGATGCAGAAATGACGGATTTTCCATATTATAACGTCAGTTCGACGAATTTTTTTTGGAGGGGTGACCCCGGTGCAACGAAGAAATTACCTTTTCGGGTCGCCCCACCGACATCGGATTACTTTATAAACTGGGCGCGAAGTTTTTCTATCTTGGCATCGGCGGCATTGCCCCTGGCACCGAAATAGAATTTTATCTTAGGCTCTGTGCCGGAAGGCCTTACAGAAACCACGTCTCCTTCGGAAGTGAAGAACTGGAGAACATTCGACTTCGGAAGTCCGGTCTCCTCCGGCTTTTCGTAGTCGATGACCTTTGTCACCGGGACGCCTGCAAGTTCTTTCGGAGGGTTGTTCCTCATGTCGGTCATGATGGCGGCGATTTCTTCCACTCCGGCCTTGCCCTTGCGGACCAAAGAAGTGAGCGATTCCCTGTAATACCCGAACTCCTTGTAAATATTCTGGAGAAGCTGATAGAGGGTAAGCCCCTGCTCGGCAGCCCATGCAGCGCATTCCGCCACCATTGCGCAGGAAACAGGCGCATCCTTGTCGCGTACGAATTCACCGATATTGAAGCCGTAGCTTTCCTCTCCTCCGCAGATGAACTCGCCCTTGCCTTCATTGCGGCGCACGATGTCGGCTATGTATTTGAATCCTGTGAGGACATTGTAGACTTTCACCCCGTACTTTTCGGCAATAGCCCTGATGAGCTCCGTCGTCGCGATGGTCTTGACCACGTATTTGGTATCGTTGATCTTGCCGAGTTCCGACCAGCGGCGGAGAATGTAGTAGGTCAGCATGGCGCCTGTCTGATTTCCGTTGAAAAGCACCATCCTGCCGTCATTGTCGCGGACTGCGATTCCCAACCGGTCGGCATCCGGGTCGGTAGCCAGCACCAAATCAGCCCCTTCCCTGTCGGCGACCTCTACCGCCATTTCGAGTGCGGAGGACTCTTCCGGATTCGGAGATTTTACAGTAGGGAAATTGCCGTCGCTGATATCCTGCTCCGGAACATGATAGATATTCTCGAATCCGAGCCTTTTCAGTATGGCGGGCACGATTTTCACTCCCGAGCCGTGAAGCGGCGTATAGACGATTTTCAGATCCTTGTGCCTTGCACGGGCCTCAGGAGAAAGCATGAGAGTGAGGACATCGTCCATATAGGCATTGTTCATCTCGTCCCCCATCACTTCTATGCCGCCTTCCCTACCGTCGGCCTTGTACTTCACCATCGACGGGTCAGTGATGGCATTCACCTCCGCCACGATATCCTTGTCCACAGGGGCGATAATCTGCGCTCCGTCAGACCAGTAGACCTTGTAGCCGTTGTATTCCTTAGGATTATGCGACGCTGTCACCATCACGCCCGCAGTAGCATGTTTCTTTCTTACGGCATAGCTCAGAAGCGGGACAGGATGCAGACAGTCATAGATATAGACATGTATTCCGTTAGCCGACAGGACCTCGGCAGTGATATGTGCGAAAGCATCGCTGTTGTTCCTGCTGTCGTATGATACGCACACGCTGAGACTGTCGCTCTTCACGTTTTTAAGGATATAGTTAGCCAGTCCCTGGGTAGCCATGGCCACGACATATTTGTTCATTCTGTTGGTCCCGACGCCCATCACGCCGCGAAGTCCTCCCGTGCCGAACTCGAGATTGCGGTAGAAAGCATCTTCAAGACCCGCAGGGTCCGTGTCCATGAGTTTTTTAACCTCGGCTTTGGTTTCCGCATCGTAGTTTCCGTCAAGCCAGCTTTGGGCGACTGCTCTGAAATCTCTTTCCATGATTGATTCTTAGTTTAAATATAGCGTTAATATTGATTTTCCGTCAAGGTCGAATCATACAAAATTATTAAATATCCGCGATAAATGGTAAGAATCTGTTTCGAAATTTTTCAAAGATTCTAATTTTGTAGCAGAAAATCGCTACAGATGGACAGTTTTTCCGAATTCGTGACAAAAAACGAAGGTGCCGATACGGCAATGCTGCTGCTTTCGAGGGATAAATACAGGGATATCGATATTGACATGGCGGTCAATACGATCGAGGTGCGCAGGAAGTTGCGGAAAAAAGTGCCGGCATGGTATAAATTTCCGGAGCTCGCCTTTCCGCTGAAGCTCTCCGGCGAGCAATGCAGTTCCGAATCCACTGCCATGTACAAGGCGGATATCGTGCGCCGGCTCTTTCCTGACGGCAATGCGAAGGTCGCAGACCTGACCGGAGGTCTCGGCGTGGACAGCTGGGCATTCTCGCAGGCAGCGGCCTCAGTGCTTTACAATGAAATGAATCCGGAACTCGCATCCGCCGCCGAAAGAAATTTCAGGATTCTGGGACGAAGCAATATCGATATCGTATCATACCGCATCGTACCTTCTTCCTTGTCCTCAGCCCCTGTGACGCACCGTGATGCAGGAATCCCGACATCTCGTTCCGACCGCAGGACGCAGCCCGAAGCGGAGAAATCAGCCACTGTCGGAGAAATACTTCGGTCCTTCACCCCCGATGTCATATTCATCGACCCTGCCCGCCGCGATTCATCCGGAAAGAAAGTCTTCCTGCTCGAAGAATGCAGTCCGGACATCCTCTGTCTGAAAGACGAACTGATGGAACGATGCCGCTACATCATGCTGAAACTCTCCCCTATGGCCGATATTTCCATGTTGCTCGACCGTTTGGGCGAGCAATGCCGTGAGCTCCATATTTTAGCATCGGGAGGAGAATGCAAGGAACTTCTTGTTCTCATGGACCGGGAATTCCGCGGAGAATGTTCTGTCACGACAGTGTCGGGCGCTTCGCAAATGACGTTCGGTCTCGGAGATTTGAGACAAGCCGTCCCGCATTTTCTTTCTTCCGCTTCGGCCCTGCATCCGGGAGCCGTTCTCTATGAGCCGGGAAAGGCTCTGATGAAAGCTGGAGCCTTCGATATCATTTGCGAAAGATTTCCGCTCGAAAAACTTGCACGGTTTACGCATTATTATATATACACCGGCTCAGACATTGCCCCGGGCACCCCGGAAAACACAAGTCAGTTAGGGGCTCCGAATCAGACGCCGAATGGTCTTCCCGCCGACCTGCATGCAAACGGCAGGTTTTTCCTGATCGAGGAAATCATGCCGCTGAACAACAGGAACATCAGGGAGACCGGCAGACGTTATCCGCAATGCGAAGTCACCGCCCGGAACATAAAGATGGATACCGACATGCTCCGCCGGAAACTCGGCATATCTTCCGGTGGAAACATCCACATTTTCGCACTGCGCTGCGACCTGCCCGGGCTTTCTGAAAATTTTCTGCTCGTCACCCGTCCGATAGCGGATATGTAATTGCCGTCCTCCCCCACCCGGGTCGCTTTAAAATGTTTCGGTCGCTTTGAAATTTTTCAAAAATTCAAGACAACTTCTAAAAAAATCCGAAACAGTTTTTATATTTGCACCGATAAAACAAAATCTCTCAGGGCAGGGTGCAATTCCCTACCGGCGGTAAAGTCCGCGACGTGAGAGAGACTAAAAGGGGTATTTTCAGCCTTAAAGTCTGGCTTTTCCTTTTTCAGTCGACCTCACCTGAACCGGTGGAATTCCGGTACCGACGGTACAGTCCGGATGGAAGAGGGATGATTCCGACGGTGCTTTTTCATAGGCCGTCTCCGCTGCCCTGAGTACAAAACTGACTGTACTCGGGTTTTTTATGTGGACTGACGAAGATATCGAATACATGCGCAGGGCTTTGGTCCTTGCGGAAAGAGGCGCGGGGCATGTCTCGCCGAATCCGATGGTGGGGGCCGTCATCGTGAAGAACGGGAAAGTCATCGCGGAAGGATGGCATAAAGCATTCGGAGCACTGCATGCAGAGACCGATGCGCTTGCGTCCTGCACTGAGGATCCGGCCGGAGCTGTAATGTATGTTACGCTCGAGCCCTGCTGCCATTACGGGAAACAGCCTCCTTGCACTTCCGCCATTATCGAAGCTGGAATTGCGAAAGTCGTAGCCGGAATGACCGATCCGAATCCGCTTGTCAGCGGAAAAGGCCTGTCTGTTCTGAGAGAGCACGGCATCGAAGTATGCTCCGGGCTTCTCGAGACAGAGTCGAGATATCTCAATCGTATTTTCATCAAATACATGACCGAACACAAACCGTGGGTCGTGCTCAAAAGCGCAATGACCCTCGACGGACGTATTGCAGCTGCCTCCGGCGATTCCATGTGGGTGAGTTGCGAGGATTCCAGGCATTATGCACATATGTTGCGCGGAAGGTACATGGGTATATTGGCAGGAATCGGAACGGTCATAGCCGACGACCCCATGCTCAACTGCAGGATAGACGGGGCAAAACAGCCTGTAAGAATAATTGCAGACTCTCATGCAAGACTGCCTCTCGGCTCCGCCATTGTGAAAAGCGCCGGAGAGTTTCCTGTCCTTCTGGCCCATACCGCCGAAGCGGAACAATGCAGGATAGACATGCTCCGCAAATGCGGAATAGACACTGTAGAATGCGCTTCCGACGCTGACGGAAAGATAGACATGACGGATCTGATGTGCAGGCTCGGAGAACGGGGGCTCGATTCTGTCATGGTCGAAGGCGGAGCGGAAATCAACTGGAGCCTGATAAAAAATGGTCTTGCAGACGAATTTTATTTTTTCATAGCTCCGAAAATCATTGGCGGAAGTTCCGCCAAAGGCCCGGTGGGAGGCGTCGGTTTCCCTAAAATGGAAGATGCTTCCGCAATAGCGGTAGAGTCTGTTTCACGGTCGGGATGCGACTGGCTCGTGCATGGATTCTCGGAAAAAAACAGAGGAATTCTTGAAGGACTTGCGTTAAACAGGAAATAACATGTTTACAGGAATCATAGAAGAAACAGGGACTGTCCGCTCGATATATGTAGGGAAATCGGGGGCGGTACTCGATATCGAAGCATCGAAGGTGCTCGAAGGCACGGCTGCAGGAGACAGTATTGCCGTCAACGGAGTCTGCCTGACGGTCACACCGCATCAGGGGCATTTTACGGCTGATGTCATGCCTGAATCTCTGCGCAGGACATCGCTCGGCAGCCTCACGGGCGGTGCCAAAGTCAATTTGGAACGGGCCATGATGTGCGGAGGACGTTTCGGCGGCCACATCGTTTCCGGACACGTGGATGCCTGCGGGAAAGTGAGCAGTCTCAAAAAGGAAGGCATTGCAGTGCTTGTGCAGGTCATTGTACCGGTCTCGGTCATGAAATATATCGCAGAAAAAGGGTCCGTGACGCTCGACGGGACATCATTGACAGTGGCTTCCGTGGATGTGGACTCCTTTACCGTTTCGCTGATTCCGCATACCATGGAGACGACGACCCTCGGCTTTTTGAAAGCAGGCAGTCCTGTAAACATAGAGGTCGACATGCTCGCCAGATATGTGGAGCGCCTGATGGAATACGGCCGTCACGAGACAAAAAACAGTGAAAGCCGTTTGACCCTCGATTTTCTGAGGGAGAACGGTTTCTGAAATTTCAATACATGGGAATTAAATCATAAGAACATGAAATTCAATACAGTAGAAGAAGCCATAGAAGACCTTTTACAAGGGAAAATAATCATGGTCACGGATTCTCCGGACAGGGAAAATGAAGGCGACCTGATATGTGCGGCACGTTTTGCCACGCCGGAGAATGTCAATTTCATGGCAACATACGGCAAGGGCCTGATATGCATGCCTATGGGCCGCGAACTGATACGCAAACTCGGACTGTCGCAGATGACGGCCGCCAACACGGACAACCATTGCACGGCATTTACGGTATCTATCGACCATGTGTCCACATCTACAGGGATTTCCGCTTTCGAAAGATCCGTCACGGCGCTTAAAAGCATAGACCCTTCTTCTCGTCCGGAGGATTTCCGCAGGCCGGGACACATGTTTCCTCTCGAGGCAAGGCCATGGGGCGTACTCGAACGGGAAGGACATACCGAGGCTACGGTTGACCTCATGCGTATGGCGGGAATGGAAGAATGCGGCCTGTGCTGTGAGATAATGAGGGAAGACGGAAACATGATGCGTACGGCCGAGTTGTGCTCCTTTGCGGAACAGCATGACCTGAAAATCATCACGGTCGAGGACATAGTCATGCACCGCAGACGTCATGAAAAATGGATGGAAAAAGTCACTGATGCTTCCTTGCCGACGAAATACGGATATTTCCGCATTTGCGGTTATGTGAACAGAATCACCGGAGAACATCATGTAGCTCTTGTAAAGGGAGATATTTCAGGAGATGAGCCGGTATTGTGCAGGATGCACTCAGAATGCCTTACCGGAGACGCGTTCGGCTCGATGAGGTGCGACTGCGGGGAGCAGCTTGCAGAGGCTCTCAGACGAATCGAAAAAGCCGGAAGAGGTGTCCTGCTCTATCTCCGTCAGGAAGGCAGGGGCATAGGACTTATCAACAAACTGCGTGCATACGAATTGCAGGACGGGGGGATGGATACTGTCGAAGCCAATGTCGCCCTCGGCTTCAAGGCAGACCTGAGAGAGTATGATACGGGAGCGGCGATGCTTGCGGACCTCGGAGTAAGGAAAATCACACTTATGACCAACAATCCATTGAAAATCAGGGGGCTCGACCATTACGGCATCGAGGTGGCAGGCAGAGAGCCCATAGAGATGACCTGCAATGAGAAAAATGCCGCCTATCTCTACACGAAATACAAGAAAATGGGGCATTTGCTCCATTTCGACAAGAAATGATTACCAAACCTCAATAATATGAAAACAATAGAAGGAAACCTTTCCGCATCAGGCCAGAAAATAGGCATAGTAGCGGCCCGCTTCAATGAATTCATCACCTCCAAACTCCTCTCGGGAGCCGAAGACTCTTTCCTGCGCCACGGAGGAAACGGAGACGATCTCGAAGTAGTATGGGTACCCGGTGCATTCGAAATTCCCTTTGCAGCAAAAAAGATGGTCATGTCCGGCAAATACGATGCTGTCGTCTGCCTCGGAGCAGTCATCCGCGGGGCAACACCGCATTTCGACATGGTAGCGAATGAGACAGCCAAAGGCATTGCCCATGTAGGCATAGAATGCAGCCTGCCCGTGATTTTCGGCGTACTCACGACCGACTCCATAGAACAGGCTGTCGAAAGAGCCGGAACAAAGGCCGGCAACAAAGGCTTCGATGCAATGACCACTGCCATCGAAATGGTAAACGTGGCCCGGCAATTCGAATAAGTCCGCCGGGCTCCGTCAGAATCGGCTCGAGCCGTCGAAACAATGCGTGCAGACCCGGCACTTCGGCAGACCGATAGCTTCGATAAGAGTATCGATAGTATTGAACTGCAGGGAAGTCAGGCCGAACATTTCCGCTATCCGGTCCACCATTCTCCTGTACTCGGGAGTGGATGGATCGGAATATTTTTCGAGATTCTTGTTCTCGTCACCCTCGAACTCCTTGATTATCCGACGCGTAATCAGTTCCATATCCGTCTTGCTGGCTGAAAAGCCGATAAACGGACAGCCATACACCAAAGGAGGACATCCGATACGCATGTGCACTTCTTTTGCGCCATAGTCGAAAAGCACCTTGACATTGTCTTTCAACTGGGTGCCCCTGACTATGGAATCATCGCAGAAAATTATCTTCTTCCCTTCGAGCATGGCCCTGTTCGGAATCAGTTTCATTTTGGCCACGAGAGAACGGCGTTCCTGATTGCTCGGGGTGAAACTTCTCGGCCATGTAGGGGTATATTTGGTTATGGCACGGTGATACGGGATTCCTTTCCCTTCCGCATATCCGAGCCCCTGTCCGATACCGGAATCCGGGATACCGCACACGAAATCCGCCTCGGAATCATCCTTGCTTCCCATTTTGTATCCGCTGCTGAAACGCACCTGTTCCACATTTCTGTCCTCATACCCTGATGTCGGAAACCCGTAATAAACCCACAGGAACGAGCATATCTGCATCTCCTTTTCCGGCTCTCGGATCTGCTCGATATGATCCGGATACAGTTTGAGTATCTCGCCCGGTCCCACGTTTCTCTCCACCTCGAAACCGAGATTCGGGAAACTGCATGTCTCGCTCGTCACGGCGTATGCCCCGTCCTTTTTGCCAATGACTATCGGGGTGCGTCCGAGTCTGTCGCGTGCAGCTATTATTCCGTCCTCGGTAAGGATAAGCATGGAGCATGAGCCTTCCACCTTCGCATACACATTTTCGATACCTTCCCTGAATGTCCTGCCCTGGATTATCAGCAGAGCCACGAGTTCGGTCTGATTGGTCTTGCCGGAACTCAGTTCGGCGAAATGCATGTTGCTGTCGAGCAGTTCTTTTTCCAGTTCATCGATATTGGCAAGCCTTGCCACCGTCACGATAGCGAATTTGCCGAGATGGGAATTTATGACGATAGGCTGCGGATCGGTGTCGCTTATGACTCCGATACCCGCATGTCCCGAAAATTTCTCGAGATCATTCTCGAATTTGCTTCTGAAATAGTCGCTTTCCAGATTATGGATAGAGCGTTTGAAACCGGCTTTCCGGCTGTATGTAGCCATTCCTCCGCGCTTCGTTCCCATGTGGGAATTGTAGTCTGTTCCATAGAAAAGATCGTTGACCACGTTCTCTTCCTTTGCGATAGTTCCGAAAAAACCTCCCATTGTTTTAGAATTTTTGACGCGCAAAAATAGAAAATATATTGGTCATATCAACCTCTTTTCAATTTTTCCACATAATCGTTTATACGATGGAGCTCTGTCGGGATGTCGATGCCCTGCGGGCAATGAGGGTTGCACTGGCCGCAGCCTGTGCAATGATCGGCCTGTCTTAGCTTGGGTACGCTCCTGTCGTAGCCGACAAGATAGGCGCGGCGCGCCTTTTTATAGTTTTCATCACGGGTATCTACGGCTATGTTCCCTTCATTGAGACATTTGTTGTAATGCAGGAGGATGGCAGGAATATCTATTCCATACGGACATGGCATGCAATATTTGCAGTCGTTGCACGGAATAGTGTCGTACTGCATCATCAGATCGGCCGCCCGCTGCAGGAAAGCGAATTCTTCCTCGCTCATCGGCTTCAACGGGGAAAAAGTCCTGAGATTGTCATCGAGATGTTCCATTCGCGTCATGCCGCTCAGGACTGTCAGCACATCCGGATGACTGCCGGCAAAGCGGAATGCCCAGGAAGCCACGCTCGACTCCGGGGCCCGTTCTTTCAGCATGGCGACGATGTTGTCGGGCACGTTCGAAAGACGGCCTCCGAGCAGCGGCTCCATGATCACTGCAGGAATCCCTCTGCGCGACAGTTCATTATAGAGATATTCCGCGTCGGTATTTCGCGGATTTATCTGCTTGGCATATCTCCAGTCGATATAGTTCAGCTGAATCTGCACGAAATCCCATTTGTACCTGTCATGGTGCGAAAGCAGATAGTCGAACACGCTGACATCCCCGTGATAGGAAAAGCCGAGATTCCTGATACGTCCTGCCGCGCGCTCTTCCAGAAGGAAATCAAGCATTCCGTTATTCAGATACCTGTCCTCCAAATTTTTCATCCCTCCGGAGCC